>NZ_JANLGY010000003.1 GCF_024653915.1 Sulfuricaulis sp.
GGCGGCGTAGGCCTCGGCATGGATGTAAGAGATTTCCTTGAGCTTGAGCGCGCCTTCCATGGCGATGGGATAGTGCACACCGCGCCCCAGGAACAATGCGTGGTGCTTGTCCACGAAACGCTCGGAGAGCTGGCGAATTTCCTCGCTCAGCTCCAACACCTTCTGGATGCGCCCCGGCAATTGTTCCAGTTCTTCCACCAAGCTCCTTTCCTTCTCGGCCGTCAATCCGTGCCGGCGCGCGAGCGCGATGGTGAGCAGCAACAGGGCGGTGAGCTGGGTGACAAAGGCCTTGGTCGAGGCGACACCAATTTCCGGGCCGGCGCGGGTAAGCAGCGTTAGTTCCGATTCGCGCACCAGTGAACTCTCCGGCACGTTACAGATAGCCAGCGAATGGCCGTAGCCGAGTTTCTTGGTCTGTTGCAGCGCCGCCAGCGTGTCGGCGGTTTCACCCGACTGCGAGATGGTCACCACCAGCGTGTCGGGCTGCACCACGTGCTTGCGGTAGCGATACTCGCTGGCAATCTCGACGTTGCACGGCAAGCCGGCAAGGCTCTCGATCCAGTAGCGAGCCACCGATCCGGCGTGAAAGCTGGTGCCGCAGGCGATGATCTGCACGGCCTTGGTGTTGTCGAAGATCTGTCCGGCGGTGACACCGAAGGCCTCTTCGAGAATGCGATGCTTGCCGAGGCGTCCTTCGAGGGTGTCGGAAACCGCTTTCGGCTGTTCGAAAATTTCCTTCTCGGTGAAGTTGCGATACTGACCGCGATCCACGGCGTCGGCCGAGGCCTCGGACACGCGCACCGGGCGTTCGACCTTCTTGCCGCTCGCGTCGTAAATGCTGTACTCGGTACGGCGCAGGTCGACGACATCGCCTTCCTCGAGATAAATCACGTTGTGCGTCACCGGCGCCAGCGCCAACACGTCGGAGCCGATGAAATGCTCCTCGATGCCAACCCCGACCACCAGCGGGCTGCCCTTGCGCGCCGCTATTAGGCGGTGCGGCTGGTCGCGGCTGATGATCCCCAGCGCATAGGCTCCTTCAAGTTCATTAATCGCGGCCATCGCTGCCTTGCATAAATCCTTCTGCTTCTTCAGATGGTGATGTACGAGGTGCGCGACCACTTCGGTGTCGGTCTGGGAGGTGAATTCGTAACCCAGTTCTTGCAGCTTTTTCCGCAGTTTTTCGTGGTTTTCGATGATGCCGTTGTGCACCACGGCGATGACGCCGTTGCTGACATGCGGGTGAGCGTTGTCCTCGCTCGGCACGCCATGCGTGGCCCAGCGGGTGTGAGCGATGCCGGTCTGGCCCTCGGTCTTAAGCTGCTGGATAGATTCCTCGAGCGCTTTGACCTTGCCAATCGCGCGTACGCGATCCAAACGTTGCGTGCTGCCATCGCCGAGCACGGCAAGGCCGGCCGAGTCGTAACCACGGTATTCGAGGCGCTTCAGTCCCTCGATCAGGATCGGAACCACGTTACGCTGCGCGACCGCGCCGACAATGCCACACATTTTCTAAATCCAGTTATAAATGATTAGTGGGTAGTGATAAGTGCAAGGATTCTTTTCATAAACTTCTCACTTTTCACTTGTCACTTTTTACTTTTTTTACCGGCCGCTTCCAGCCGGGCTTGGTCGTCTGCGGCGCGCGCGTGAGCGTCAACTCGCCGGCCGGTGCTTCTTTGGTTATCACTGAACCAGCACCGATAGTCGCATTCGCGCCCACGGTCACCGGGGCCACCAGCGCCGTGTTCGAACCGACGAAGACATTGTCACCGATCACGGTGCGGTGTTTGTTAGCGCCGTCGTAGTTGCAGGTGATGGTGCCGGCACCGATGTTGACGCCGCTGCCAATCGTGGTGTCGCCGATGTAGCTCAGGTGATTCATTTTGCTGCCTTCGCCGACCTCGGATTTTTTTACCTCGACAAAGTTGCCGACATGCACGTGCGCCGCCAGCTTCGTCTCGGGACGCAAGCGCGCGAAGGGGCCGATGCGGCAGTCGGCGCCGATGTCGGCCTGCTCGATCACGCAATTGGGATGAATAACCGTGCCGCTCCCTACAGTGCTGTCGCGGATGACGTTGTTCGGGCCCACCTGCACCCGATCGCCGAGCGTTACCTTGCCCTCGAAGATGACGTTCACGTCGATCACCACGTCGCGCCCACAGATGAGTTCACCGCGCACATCGAGGCGCGCGGGATCGCGCAGGGTCACACCCTGCTGCATGAGCTTTTCCGCCTGCTTTTTTTGGTGCATGCGCTCCAACTGGGCGAGTTCCGGTTTGCTGTTGACCCCGAGGATTTCCGCGATGTCGCGGGGGGCGCGGGTGGCAATCGCCACCTTTTCCGCCACCGCCAGAGAAATTATATCAGTCAGATAGTACTCGCCCTGGGCGTTGTGATTCTTGAGGCCGGCCAGCCATTTTCTGAGTTTTCCCGCGGGGGCGGCCAAAAATCCGGTGTTGACCTCGCGCACGGCGGCCTCTTTGGGGCTGGCATCCTTGCTCTCCACAATCCGGGTCACCTGGCCATCCTTGTCGCGCAGGATGCGCCCGTAGCCCGCAGGATCAGGTAGTTCGGCCGTCAGCAAGGCCAGGCCGTTGCCGGCGGCGGATAGCAACTCCTGGAGGGTCTGCGGGCGGATCAGGGGCACATCGCCGTAGAGCACGAGCACGGTGGCCTGCTCGGTGACCTGGGGCAGGGCCTGGGCCACGGCATGACCGGTGCCTTTTTGCTCGGTCTGGTGCGCCCATTTGATCCCGGACTCTGGAAATGCCTCGCGCACCTGCTCGCCGCCATGGCCGTAAACCACGTGGATTGCGGCCGGTTTCAGGGTGCGCGCCGTATCGAGCACATGTCCCAGCAGCGGTTTGCCCGCCAGGCCGTGCAGCACCTTGGGCATGTCGGAATACATGCGCTTGCCCTGACCGGCGGCGAGGATGACGATTTCGAGGGGGGCGGACATGGTCAGGGCGTGGCCTTCATCATATCCGTTAACTATAGGAAATAGGCGGGCGTGCGGGGTTACTGCAGTATCGGCAGATCGCTGACGGGGCGGCCGTTGCGAATTTCCTCGGGGGTGGCGTCGCGAATATCCTTCACCGTCACCTCGAAGCTGACGATCTGGCCGGCCAGCGGGTGGTTGGCGTCCACCGTGATCTTGTCACCCTCTATGCGCGTCACCGTCAACATGATGCTCTCGCCCTTGGCATTCTGCGCCTCGAACTCGGCGCCGATGCGGCGCAGCTCGGGCGGCGCGCTTTCGATATCGTCGGTGAAGCTGAGCTTCGGATCACGATCACCGAAGGCATCGGCTGGAGTCATTTGCACCGAAACGCGGTCACCGACTACGCGTCCTTCCAGGGCCTGTTCGATCTTGGGAAACAGATCGGCGCCGGAGCCGTGCACGTAGGCGATCGGCAGATCACGATACTCGAACATTTCCCCCTTCTCATTGCGCACGACGTAAATGAGGGAAATGACTTTGTTTTTGGCAACGACAGCGGTCATAAACGGAAGGGGGGTGAACGGACACCGCTTACTTGCGGGTGCGCTCGCGCAGTTTCTGGATGGCGCGCAGCTGCGCGATAGCTTCGGCCAATTCGGCCTGGGCTTTGGCGTAGTCGATGTCGGTTTTGCGGTTGCGCATCGCCTCCTCAGCGCGTTCCTTGGCCTTGAGCGCGGCTGCCTCGTCGAGGTCGCGGGCGCGCTGCGCCGTGTCAGCCAGCACGGTAACGACGTGCGGCTGCACTTCCAGCAGACCGCCGGAGACATAGAACGACAGGTCTTCATTACCACTGCGCACACGTACTTCGCCCGGCTTCATGCGCGCCAGCAGCGGCGCGTGCCGTGGCAGAATGCCAACCTCGCCAGTCACGAGCGGGGCAAACACCATTTCCGCCGTGCCGGAGTAGATTTCCTTCTCGGCGGAAACGATATCGACGTGTATGGTCATGGTCATAATCTTGAAATTAATTTTTCACCGCAGAGAGCGCGGAGAACGCGGAGAATTTCAGAATTTTAAAACCTCTACGCACTCTGCGTCCTCTGCGGTAAACACTCTTATAAAGTCTTCGCTTTCTCGGCCACTTCGTCAATGGAACCGACCATGTAGAAGGCCTGCTCCGGATAGCTGTCGTATTCGCCGTCGACGATGCCGCGGAAGCCGCGGATGGTGTCCTTGAGCGACACGAACTTGCCGGGCGTGCCGGTGAACACCTCGGCCACGAAAAACGGCTGCGACAGGAAGCGCTGAATTTTGCGCGCGCGCGATACCGCGAGCTTGTCGTCTTCGGACAGTTCGTCCATGCCCAGAATGGCGATGATGTCCTGCAATTCCTTGTAGCGCTGCAGCGTGGCCTGCACGTCGCGCGTGGTGCGGTAATGCTCCTCACCGATGATGTGGGGGTCGACTTGGCGGCTGGTCGAATCCAGCGGATCCACGGCCGGGTAAATACCGAGCTCGGCAACCTGACGCGACAACACCACCGTGGCATCGAGATGCGAGAAGGTCGTCGCCGGCGACGGATCGGTCAGATCGTCCGCGGGTACGTACACCGCCTGCACCGAGGTGATCGAGCCCTTCTTCGTGGAGGTGATGCGTTCCTGCAGGATGCCCATTTCGTAGGCCAGCGTTGGCTGATAACCCACGGCCGAGGGCATGCGTCCCAGCAGCGCCGAGACTTCGGTACCGGCCAGGGTGTAACGGTAGATGTTGTCGATGAACATCAGCACGTCGCGACCTTCATCGCGGAAATTTTCCGCGATGGTCAGACCGGTGAGCGCCACGCGCAGGCGGTTGCCCGGCGGCTCGTTCATTTGTCCGTACACCAGCGCCACCTTGTCGAGCACGCCGCCTTCCTTCATTTCATGATAGAAGTCATTGCCTTCGCGGGTACGCTCACCGACGCCGGCGAACACCGAATAACCGGAATGCTCCATGGCGATGTTGCGAATGAGCTCCATCATGTTCACGGTCTTGCCCACGCCAGCGCCGCCGAACAGGCCGATCTTGCCGCCCTTGGCGAACGGGCAGATGAGGTCGATGACCTTGATGCCGGTCTCGAGCAGTTCCGCGCTCGGGGCCTGATCCTCGTACGTGGGCGCGGCGCGGTGAATGGGCATGCGTTTTTCTTCGCCGATCGGGCCCTTTTCATCGATGGGGTTGCCGAGCACGTCCATGATGCGGCCCAGGGTCTTGATGCCGACCGGCACCTGGATCGGCGCGCCGGTATTGGCCACGTCGAGGCCGCGTTGCAGGCCGTCGGTCGTGCCCATGGCGATGCAGCGCACCACGCCGTCGCCGAGCTGCTGCTGCACCTCGAGCGTCAATCCGGCCTTTGCCTGGGTGAGCGCGTCGTAGACCTTGGGCATCGACTCGCGCGGAAATTCCACGTCCACGACCGCGCCAATGATTTGCACAATTTTTCCGTTAGCCATCTTTCAATGCCTCAAAAGTAAATTCGTTATACCGCCGCGGCGCCGCCCACGATCTCGGCGATTTCCTGCGTGATCGCCGCCTGGCGCGCCTTGTTGTAGCGCAGCTTCAATTCGTCGATCAGGCCGCCGGCGTTGTCGCTGGCCGATTTCATGGCCACCATGCGCGCCGATTGCTCACTCGCCATGTTCTCGATCACACCGTGGTACACCAGCGATTCAATGTAGCGCGTCAGCAGGTCGTCCAGCACATCCTTGGCGTCCGGCTCGTAGAGGTAGTCCCAGTGGTGCTCAAGCTGCTTGCCCTCCAACTCCGAGGGCGGCAGCGGCAGCAATTGTTCGACCGTGGGTTTCTGCGACATGGTGTTCACGAACTGGTTGTAGATCAGGTACAGGCGGTCGAGCTCACCCTTGGTGTAGGCGTCCAGCATGACCTTGACCGTGCCGATGAGGTCTTCGAGGCGCGGCGTGTCGCCGAGGTGCGAGGTGTGTGAGACGATGTTGGAGCCGAGGCGCTTCATGAAATTGAAGCCCTTGCCGCCGATGGTGCATATCTCAATGGTGGTTTTTTTCTGCGCCCACTCTTTCATGGTTGCCAGCACGCCGCGCAGCAGATTGGTATTGAGGCCGCCGCACAGGCCGCGGTCCGAGGTGATGACGATGAAGCCGACGCGCTTGGCCTCGCGCTCAACCACAAACGGATGCTTGTACTCGGGGTGCGCGTAATGCAGATGGGTAATAACGTTGCGAATCTTGGTGGCGTAGGGGCGCGCCGCCTGCATGCGCTCCTGGGCCTTGCGCATCTTGCTGGCCGCAACCATCTCCATCGCACGCGTGATCTTCTGCGTGTTCTGGATCGACTTGATCTGCTTGCGTATCTCTTTGCCGACAGCCATCGTATGAAGTCAGTGATAAGTTTTAAGTGATTAGTGATGAGTTGTGGTCATTGCAGCTTTTATTGACTTTTCACTCATCACTCATAGTTTATAACTGTCTTTTTGATTACCAAGTGTGATTGGTCTTGAAATCGGTGATGACCTTGCGCAGTTGCGCCGCCAACTCGTCCGAGTACTCCGGCTTCTGGTTGATGCTTTCCATCAGCGGGCCGTGCTGCGACTTCAGGTGCGATTGCAGCGCGTCCTCGAAGGCACGCACTTTCTTCACGTCCACGTCGTCAAGGAAGCCCTCGTTGACGGCGAACAGCGACACCGCCATCTGCGCCACCGACATGGGCGAATATTGCAGCTGCTTCATGAGTTCAGTGATGCGCTGGCCGCGGTCAAGCTGCTTACGCGTGGTGGCATCGAGGTCGGAGGCAAACTGGGCGAAGGCCGCGAGCTCGCGGTACTGCGCCAGCGCCAGGCGCACGCCGCCGCCGAGCTTCTTGACGATTTTGGTCTGGGCCGCGCCGCCGACGCGCGATACCGAGAGCCCCGCGTTGATCGCGGGCCGGATGCCGGCGTTGAACAGGTCGGTGTCGAGGTAAATCTGGCCGTCGGTGATCGAGATCACGTTGGTCGGCACGAAGGCCGACACGTCGCCGGCCTGGGTTTCAATGATCGGCAGGGCCGTGAGCGAGCCGGTCTTGCCCGTGACCTTGCCGCCGGTGATCTTGGCGACGTGCTCGGCGTTCACGCGCGAAGCGCGCTCGAGCAGGCGTGAATGCAGATAGAACACGTCACCCGGATAGGCTTCGCGGCCCGGCGGGCGGCGCAGCAGCAGCGAGATCTGGCGATAGGCCCAGGCCTGCTTGGTAAGATCGTCGTAAATAATCAGCGCGTCGCGTCCGCTGTCGCGGAAGTGCTCGCCCATCGAACAGCCGGCGTAGGGCGCGAGGTAGAGCATGGCGGCGGATTCGGCGGCGGTCGCCGCCACCACGATGGTGTGGCCCATGGCGCCATGCTCTTCGAGCTTGCGCACCACGCCGGCCACCGACGAGGCCTTCTGGCCGATGGCGACATAGATGCAGACCACGCCCGTGCCCTTCTGGTTGATGATGGTGTCGATCGCCACCGCGGTCTTGCCGGTCTGGCGGTCGCCGATGATGAGCTCGCGCTGGCCACGTCCGATCGGCACCATCGAGTCGATGGATTTCAGACCGGTCTGCACCGGCTGCGAAACCGACTGGCGCTGAATCACGCCCGGGGCAATTTTCTCGATCGGCGCAGACTGCTTGGTCTTGATGGGGCCGCGGCCGTCGACCGGCGCGCCCAGCGCATTCACCACACGCCCGATGAGCTCGTCGCCCACCGGCACTTCCATGATGCGTCCGGTGCACTTGACGGTGTCACCTTCCGTGATGTGCGTGTACTCGCCCATGATCACCGCGCCCACCGAGTCGCGCTCGAGGTTGAGGGCGAGGCCGTAAGTGTTACCGGGGAATTCGATCATCTCGCCCTGCATGACGTCGGACAGGCCGTGCACACGGCAGATGCCGTCGGTAAGCCCGACCACGGTGCCTTCGGTGCGGGCCTGGGCCTTGGCTTCGAATTTCTCGATGCGCGATTTGATCAGGCTGCTGATTTCGGATGGATTCAGTTGCATGGGTGCATCCCCAAAGTGTCAAAATAATTTTTTAACCACGGATGAATGCGGATAAACACAGATAAATATCAATTCATCGTTTCTTAATCTGTGTTCATCTGTGTGCATCTGTGGTTCCAGATTCATTGCTAATAACTCATGTGGGTGGCGAGGTCCGCGAGCCGTCCGCGCACCGAGCCATCTATCACGAGGTCGCCGGCGCGGATCACGATCCCGCCCATCAGTGTCTTGTCTAACTGCGCAGTAATAATTACTTCGCGTCCCAGCTTGCGCTTCAGCGCCGCGCTGAGGGATTTCAGTTGTTCCGGTTCCAGCGTGAACGCGGAGGTCACGGTTACTTCGACGCGTGCCTCGGCATCGGCTTTGAGTGACTCATACTGCGCGACGATCTCGGGCAGCAGGTTCAGGCGGCGGTTTTCCACCAACAGGCGGACAAAATTCGCGCCTGCTTCGTCCAAATGTTTCCCACACACGTCCAAAAACAGATCGCGAAAGCGCGCGCGGTCCACGCGTGGGTCGCTCGCGAGACGCTGGATGTTTTCATCGGCCGCGATCGCGGTGACCAGGGCCAGCATCTCGGACCATGGTTTCAGCGCGCTGCGCGCCTGCGCCAATTCGAACACGGCTTCGGCGTAGGGGCGGGCGAGGGTCTGTTTTTCAGCCATTTCAGCGCTGTTCCTACAGTTGTTTAATCACAGTTTCGAGCAGCCTGGCGTGGGCCTTGGCGTCCACTTCCTTTTCGAGGATGCGCGCGGCGCCCGCCACGGCCAGTTCGGACACGGCGACGCGCAACTGTTCTTTCGCGCGGTTCACTTCCTGCTCGATGCCCGCACGCGCGGCGGCGACGATACGATCGGCCTCGGCCTTGGCGGCTTCCTTGGCCTCGTCCGCAATTTCGGAGGCGCGCTTATCAGCCAGCGCGATAACCTCGGCGGCATCCTGCTTGGCCTTTTTGATGGTTTCGAGCGCCTTCTTCTCGCCCAGCTCCAGTTCGCGCCGGCCCTTCTCGCCGGCGGCCAGGCCGTCGGCGATGTTTTTCTTGCGGTCATCGAGCGCGCGCGTCAGCGGCGGCCAGATGAACTTCATGCAGAACCAAACAAACAGGAAAAACGCGATGGACTGCCCGATCAAGGTTGCCGTGATATTCATGCCTCTACTCCGTAGCAGCGGGTGTTAGCCACCGACAACCGCGAACAGGATGTACATGGAGATACCGACGGCGATCATCGGCACCGCGTCCACCAAACCCATGACGATGAAGAATTGGGTGCGCAGCGTCGGGATCAGTTCCGGCTGGCGTGCCACACCTTCGAGAAAGCGACCGCCGAGAATACCGATGCCGATGGCGGCGCCGAGCGCGCCGAGGCCCATCATGATGGCGCCGGCGATATACAGCAGGGATTGTTCCATTGTTTTCTCCTATCGAAATTGCAAAATTAAAAAAATCTAAAATGGCTATTTTTGTACAAGCGTGCCTTCACTTAATGATGCTCCTGATGCGCCATGTCGAGATAGACGATGGTGAGCGTCATGAAGATGAACGCCTGCAGCGTAATAATCAGGATATGAAAAATGGCCCAGCCAATCTGCAGCAGCGCGGCGAAGGAGCCGAGCAGCCAGCTCGCGCCGTACATGACGGCAATCAGGATGAAAATCATCTCGCCCGCGTACATGTTGCCGAACAGTCGCAGTGACAACGATATCGGCTTGGCGATGAGATTCACGGTTTCGAGGAACAGATTGACCGGCAGGAACAGGATCTTCATGGGCAGCGATTGCGCCTGGAACGGCTGCATGGTGAGTTCGCCGAAAAAGCCGCCAATACCTTTGATCTTGACGCTGTAGAACAGCACCAGCGCGAACACGGACAGCGCCATGCCGAAAGTGATGTTCGGATCGGTGCTCGGCACCAGCTTGAAGAAATGCAGCCCGGCCGATTTCGCCGCTGCCGGACCATGATCGATCGCCAACAGGTCCATGAAGTTCATCAGAAACACCCATACAAAAATGGTGAGCGCCAGTGGTGCGACCAGGGCGTTACGCCCGGTGAAAGAACCACGCACGGTACCGTCAATGAACTCCACGATCCACTCGACGAAATTTTGCAGGCCACCCGGAACGCCGCTGGTCGCACGTTTGGCGGCGGTCCGGAACAGGAAAATAAACAGGAAACCGAGCAACACCGACATGCCGAGGCTGTCGAGGTTGAGCGACCAGAAGCCCATTTCCTTGGCCTGCTCGGCGCTGTGGGCGAGCCCCCACGTGCCATCGGGGAGCCGGCCGAAGGTCAGGTTCTGGAGATGATGCTTGATGTATTCTGACGAGGTCAGCGTTTCGCCCGTCATGGTTTGGTTATCCCGCTAATCAAAATTTGTTCATCCGGTTTTCAAGCGCTATTAGCGGCTGCGCATCTCCGCCAGAAACCCGAACTGGGCCACGGCGAAAGCCACGATCAATGGCAACGGTGCCAGCCTGATCACACCCATCCCCAGACCCAGAAACAGCATCGCCGCGCCATAGCGCGTGATCGCGTTTGCAAAGAGAGAGCCCAGACCGGTAGAGCGCAAGACACCGCGACCCAACCAACCGCTCAACAACATCGCTACCGCGCCGCCATACAGTGCCGACAAAAAATCGTACCGGCCGCGGGCAATACCAAAGCCGGCGACAACCAGCAGCGTCAGCAAGGCCTGGAACAATAAGACCCGGCGCACCCCTTTGCGCAGCTGTTCTGCGGCAAAGATCATGCGAGCACCATGCGGTAGCGTGTTTTAACCCTGGAAACGGTGGAAAAACGGCCTTTTCAAAGGCGGCGAAGTATAAAGACAGCCCCAAGGAGGGTCAATATCGCCCGACTGAATCCGGTTATTGCCGGATGTGACAAGGGAACTATCCGAGTTTGGGCGCACCAGCGCCCGTGCCGGTCAACTAGGGCTTGTCGGAAGGTTTGTCCACGTCCGGAAGGCCGGCCGGCGGGGCTTCCGCTGCGGGTGCCGGCTCTCTGGGTGCGGGTGCCGGTTCAGCCGGAGGAGATGTTGCTGTAGACGGTGATTTTTGCGCGGCCGGTTCCTGCGAAAGCTTCTGCGCCGCATCAATCTCCTCCGGCTTCATGCCGGACTTGATCTGGTCACGACGCTTGGCCGCCAGCACATTGCCCTGATCCGCGGCGCGCAAATACCAGGCCAGTGCGGTGGCATGATTTTTCGGCATGTTGTAACCGAACTCGTAGAGGATGCCCATTTCCAGCTGCGCGTCGGCGTTGCCGCGTTCCGCGGCGGCGTGCATCTGCTCGAGCGACGGTGAATCCTGCGCTCCCGCGAGAAGGGGTGCGCTCAAGCCGAGGATCAAAATTACGATTGCCGGTTTCATCAGCCTTCCCTTGCCTGTTCCGAAATGTCTCTTCTAGTTATAGACGCCGTTTCAAGGGGATAGCAAGTGGCGCTGGCCGAGTTTCCGACGACCAGAAGCCATCTCAAAAACGTCGCGAGCGGCCGTCAGCCGGGGGAGACCGGGGCGCAGGAACCGGAGTGTACACGGCAGTACATGAGGGCGAGAGCGAAATAGGCGAAGCACCGCTTCGCCCGCTCGCAGCGCCCGCCGCCTGCCAGCGACGGGCCGGATCGCCGCAGGCGGCCAAGCACCGCTCGACCCCGGATCACGGCCGCGCAGCAGGTTTTGAGATGGCTTCAGCGGATATGGGCCAGAATGCCGTCCAGCTCTTCCAGGGTGTTGTATTCGATCAGCAGCCGGCCCTTGCCCTTGGCGCTGTGCTGGAAGCGTACTTTGGTGCCCAATTTTTCCGAAAGCCGCTGCGCCAGCGCACGGGTATCGGCGTCCATGCGGCTGCCGGAGGATTTGTGCCCGGCGGGGCTGGCCAGCAACCGACGCACGAGATTTTCGGTCTCGCGTACCGATAGGCCCTTATCCACCACCTGGTGCGCCGCCTGGCTCTGGTGTTTGCCATCGAGGGCGAGCAGGGCGCGCGCGTGTCCCATGTCCATTTTGCCGGTTTCGAGCAGCTCACGCACGTCGGCATTGAGCGTCAGCAGGCGCAGCAAGTTGGTGACGGCCGCGCGTGAACGGCCCACGGCCTCGGCCACTTGTTGGTGCGTCATGTGGAATTCGTTGATCAGGCGCGTGAAGGCGTTGGCCTCCTCGACCGGACTCAGATTCTCGCGCTGGATGTTTTCGATCAGCGCGATGGCGATGGCGGCCTCGTCGGAGATCTTGCGCACCACGGCCGGTACCGATTCGAGCCCGGCCAGTTGTGCGGCGCGCCAGCGGCGTTCGCCGGCAATGATTTCATAGCTGCCGGGGGACAGCAGGCGCGCCACGATCGGTTGCACCACACCTTGAACCTTGATTGAGGCAGCGAGCTCTTCGAGCGCTTCAGGGTTCATGTGTGTGCGCGGCTGATATTTGCCGCGTTGCAACTGGTCGATGGGAATCTGGCGCAGCTCGTCTTTCTCGCTCGACGTCTCGTAGGAGCCCAGCAGGGCGTCGAGCCCGCGCCCGAGGCGCTGTGGTTTTCTGGTGGTGGTCGCGCTCATGGTCTTTTTATCCCCTCCTGATAATTACTTTCTCAAGCTACTTTTTGCCGCCGCAGCATCCCCGCACCTTGCTCAAGCCGCCGCGACTTCTTCTTCGCGGCGCAGCATCTCGCCGGCCAGTGCCAGGTAGGCCTGCGCGCCCTTGGACTGCATGTCATAGGCGATCACCGGCATGCCGTGTGACGGTGCCTCCGCCAGACGAATGTTGCGCGGGATGACAGTGCGATAAAGTTTGTCGCCGAAGTGCTGTTTCAACTGCGCCGAAACTTCGTTGTCGAGATTGTTACGCGGATCGTACATGGTGCGCAACAGTCCCTCGATCTCCAGCTGTGGATTCAGCGTTTCGCGAATTTTGCGAATCGTGTTGAGCAGGGCCGTGAGTCCTTCGAGCGCGTAGTACTCGCACTGCATCGGGATCATCACCGATTGCGCTGCCACCAGCGCATTGACTGTCAGCAGGTTCAACGCCGGCGGGCAATCTATCAATATGTAATCGTATTGCGTGCGTGCATTTTCGATCGCGTCGCGCAGACGGCGTTCGCGACGCTCCAGCTCGATCAGCTCCACTTCGGCGCCGGACAGCTGGCTGTTGGCGGGCACCAGGTCGTAACCGCCCTCGACCGTCACGCGTGCGGCCTCGATCGGCTCCAGACCGATCAGGACTTCGTAGGTGGTAACACGATTGGCCTGTTTGTTGACGCCGCTGCCCATGGTGGCGTTGCCCTGCGGGTCGATGTCGATCAGCATCACGCGCCGGCGCGTCTTGGCCAGCGAGGCGGCGAGGTTAATGCTCGTGGTGGTCTTGCCGACCCCGCCTTTCTGATTGGTGATGGCTACGACCTTGCCCATCGGGCACTTGCTCCTTCCGCGTCAATTTACTGTCGCCAGGATGACCATGTGTCGCGCGGCATCGAGGCCCGGTATCGTCAGCTGCTTCACTTCGGCCCGGTATCCGTCCGTGACCGCCGCCAGCTCTTCTTGGGGGAACACGCCCTTCATAACCAGGAACCGGCCGTTCGGTGCACATAGGTGTCGGCTCGCGGCCAGCATATCAGGAATGGAAGCGAAGGCGCGAGCAATCAGCGTATCGAATTTTTCCGTCGGATGGAATTTCTCCACGCGCTCCTGCACGACGGCGACGTTTTTCAGACCCAGTTCGTGCAACGCCTGCGTGGCAAAACGGGTCTTCTTGGCGTTGCTGTCGAGCAGGGTGAACTCAAGATCCGGTCGCGCCAGTGCCAGCGGAATGCCCGGCAACCCGGCGCCGGTGCCGATGTCGAGTACCCGCAATCCGTGCAGATAGGGCAACACCGATAGACTGTCGAGCAGATGTCGCGGCACCATCTGTTCGGGGTCGCGCACGGCCGTGAGGTTATAGGTCTTATTCCACTTTTCGAGAAGTTCGAGGAAATTCAGCAGCTTTGTTTCGGCTGGCGGCGGCAGCTCGAGGCCCATCTCGCGCAGGCCCTGTTGCAGGCGTTTTTCGAGCTTCATGGCCTCCCTGCCCCTCCTCGGGCTATTCGATTTTCATCTTTCGTCCTGCAATTTAAGCCCTCTATCCCTTTTTAGCTATGCGCTCGTGGGGGCCTGCACTAAGCTTTTCAAATACCGGTCTTGAAAAGGAATTCCATGAGATTTTGGTATTTGTTTCCTGGCTTGGCCATGCTCGGCGGGTCCCTGCCAATACAGGCCGCTGATGAAGCGGCGCTGCCCGAGGCATCAGCCAAAGCGGCGGTGTTGATTCCCGGCGTCGTGACACGTTCGCAGTTTACCCGCGACATCAAAGACCTCGAACCGGTCGATACCATTTCAGTATTGACCAACAACCAGATCCGTATCGTCTATTTCACCGAGATCCACGACATGGCCGGGCAGACGGTCACACATCGGTGGGAATTTAACGGCAAGATCATCCTGGAAGTACCGATCAAGGTGGGAACATCGCGCTGGCGCGCCTATTCAACGAAAACACTCATGCCGTCCTGGATCGGCGACTGGAAAGTTTCCGTGGTCGATGCCGCGGGCGGTACCCTCAGCGTCAACACCTTCACTTACCTGAAAAAACCCGAAGCACCCACTTCCGTGGCCACCACTCCGGTGCCCTGACCGGAGCAGAGCGAACCTACAGCGGCGGTCAACTCAGACGCCGAGCACGAACACCCACAACACCACGGCGGAAAAAAGCGCGAGCGCAGTGATCACGCCGCCCCATACGCGGGGTTGGGCCACCACCAGCTTGTCCAGATGATAATGCGGAATGTCGAGCGGCTTCGTCAGCTGGCGCGTGGACACCCAGCGATTGATGGACTCGGCCCAGTACTTGAGCTTGCCAAGCTTGAACAGCGACATCAGCCCCACCACGATCGCTATCAGCGCCCCCAAAACGATGAAGGCGATCAAGCTGATCCACAGGCTTTCCCACACGCTGCTTGAAATATCTGCGTCGCCGTAGAGACGTGCCAACAGCCTGCCGCCGTCCGCGGCACTCATGCCGGTGACAAAGATTGTCCCCTTGATCAGAATCAGCGCCGCGCTCGCCAGCAGAATCGCACCCAGCACGCGCGGATAGCGCAACATGGCGCGGTCCGTTGGACGCGGCTTTGCCAGCGGCTTGGTTATCTTGCGCGTGGAAATCCAGCGATTGGAAAACTTGAAGAGAGCGCCCAGCTGCTGCGGTGCCGCCAGCATCAGCACGCCGATAATCAGCGCAAAAACATTGCCGAAGATCAGCAGCACTACCAGGTAATACAGCATGCTGTCCGGGGTGATCTGCATTGTGTCGCCTCCTGTGCGCGAGTCTGTCCCTGGGGCCAACTTCTTCCCAATTGTAGTCGGTGAAAACGGATGTGATGCTAGGCGCGCTTGCGGCGCAGATGTATCAGCAGCAGCGAGATGGCCGCCGGGGTCATGCCTGAAAGGCGCCCGGCCTGGCCGAGCGTGGCGGGCCGGTGCGACACCAGTTTTTGGCGCGCCTCAATCGACAGCCCGTGGACATTCTGATAATCCAGATCCTGCGGCAATACCGTTTCCTCGTGCCGGCGGTGAAGTTCGATTTCCTCCGACTGGCGCTCGATATAACCGGCATATTTAGCCTGGATTTCGAGCTGTTGCGCCACCTCGGCATCGGCGACCGCTTCCCCGCAACCGGGAAGGGACATCAACGCATCATAAGTAACCTCGGGCCGGCGCAGCAGTTCCATCAGGCTGGCCGCACGCGCCAGCGGCTGGCCAATCACGCGAACGACATCTTCCATCGGCAATACTTCCGGATGCAGCCAGGTTTTTTTCAGGCGCTCCTGTTCACGTGCGATCATTTCACGCTTGTCACTGAAGCGCCGCCAACGGGCGTCGTCAATCAAGCCAAGCCCGCGACCAATCTCGGTCAGGCGCAGATCGGCATTGTCCTCGCGCAGCGCGAGGCGATACTCCGCGCGCGAAGTGAACATGCGATAGGGCTCGGTCACGCCGCGCGTGATGAGATCGTCGATCATCACGCCGAGATAAGCCTCATCACGCCGTGGCCACCACGATGCTTTTTCCTGCACCTGACGCGCGGCGTTGATGCCGGCGATGAGTCCCTGTGCCGCGGCCTCTTCGTAACCGGTGGTGCCGTTGATCTGGCCGGCGAAGAACAATCCCGGCAGGCTCTTGGTCTCGAGCGTCGGCATCAAATCGCGCGGATCGAAATAATCGTATTCGATGGCATAGCCCGGACGCGTGATCACGGCGTTTTCAAAACCCTGAATCGTGCGCACGAGGTCGTGCTGTACATCAAACGGCAGACTGGTGGAAATGCCGTTGGGATAAATCTCGTGCGTGTTGAGCCCTTCGGGCTCGATGAAAATCTGGTGCCGGTCCTTGTCGGCGAAACGCATGATCTTGTCCTCGACCGAGGGACAGTAGCGCGGACCCACGCCTTCGATCACGCCGGTGTACATCGGCGAGCGGTCAAGTCCGGCGCGGATTACCGCGTGCGTGCGTTCATTGGTGTAGGTGATGTGGCAGCTCACCTGCCGTGGATGCTCTTCACGCGAGCCCATGAAGGAAAAAACCGGCGTCGGTTCATCGCCCGGCTGCGCCACGAGCGTCGAGTAATCAATCGTGCGGCCATCAATCCGCGGCGGCGTTCCGGTTTTGAGACGCCCGACATTCGGCATCAACTCGCGCAGGCGCGCGGCCAGTGCATTCGACGGCGGATCGCCGGCGCGCCCGCCCTGGTAATTCGAAAGTCCGATGTGAATTTTGCCACCAAGAAAGGTGCCGGTCGTGAGCACCACGGCGCGCGCGCGGAATTTCACGCCCATGGCCGTGATCACGCCGGTGACGCGCCCATTCTCGACAATCAGGTCTTCAACCGTCTGCTGAAACAGCGTGAGCTTGTCCTGATTTTCCAAGGCCGCGCGTATCGCCGCCCTGTACAGCGTGCGGTCGGCTTGCGCGCGCGTGGCGCGCACCGCCGGGCCCTTGCGCGCGTTGAGCATGCGGAACTGGATGCCAGCGCGGTCGGTGGCGCGCGCCATCACACCGCCGAGCGCGTCGATCTCCTTCACCAGATGTCCCTTGCCGATCCCGCCGATGGCGGGGTTGCACGACATCTGCCCGAGGGTCTCGATGTTCTGCGTCAGCAGCAGCGTGCGTGCGCCCAGCCGCGCGCTCGCGGCTCCGGCCTCGGTGCCGGCGTGGCCGCCGCCGATGACGATGACATCAAATGTTTCAGGGTGCCACATGGTGGTTCAGGCAGAAGGGAAGGTCAGACGATCACAAACCCTATTTGACTCGGTGAGTCTTATGGTCGGGTTTAGTGTTGAAGATGGTCCAGTAGTAATCGAGTTCCTGCACCACCTGGCGGAACTTGTCGAAGTCCACCGGCTTCGAGATATAGCTGTTGACGTAGTGGCGATAGGCCATGCTGACGTCGCGCGCATCGGTCGAACTGGTCAGCACCACCACCGGGATGTCCCTGAGCTTCTCGTCTTCCTTGATAGTCTTGAGCACCTCAAGGCCGTCGATTTTGGGCAGTTTCAGATCCAGCAGGATCATGTCCGGGCGCGGGCTCGTGGACGGGTCTTCGAAGGCGCGGCGGCGGAACAGGTAATCGAGCGCCTCCTCGCCGTCGCGCACGCAATCCACCGGATTGGCCAGGCGGTCTTCCTGCATCGCGCGCAGGATCAATTTGGTGTGGGCGTCGTTGTCCTCAACCAACAGGATGCGAATGGGTAGCGTGGATTTATTGGCTGGCTTGTCCATCAGAATGATTACCTCAGCGCACGAATGTCCCTAAGTTATTCCCCAGCACCAGCATCAACGATAACCGAATCGGGCAGCGATATCCAGAAAGTGCTGCCCCGGCCGGGCTCGGATTCGACCCACAGGCGCCCGCCATGTTGTTCGACGATGCGCCGGGCGATGGTCAACCCCACTCCGGTGCCTTCCCGTCCCGTATCCAGTCGCTCGAACAACCCGAAAATCTTTTCCTGGTATCGTTTTTCTATACCGATTCCGTTGTCGCGCACGTAGAGTCGGGCCTCTCCGTCGGTCCGCTCTGCACCAATTTCGAGCACCGGGTCCACCCCCTTGCGGTGGAACTTCACGCCATTGTCGAGCAGATTTTGCAGCACCTGGCCGAAGCGCACGCGATCCACATGCAGGCGCGGCAATTGGGAGACAACACGGATGGTGGCGCGCTCGCGTTCGATGTGGCTGGCACAGCGTGCCTGCACGTCGCCCAGGATTGCGTGAAGATCGACATCTTCCGGCTCGCCCTGAACCTGTCCGGTGCGCGACAGCAGCAACAGGTCCTCGATTAAATCCTGCATTCCCTGCGTCGCTTTTTGGATTTCCATGATCGACTCGCGTCCCTGTTCCTTGTCGTTGCGCTCGAGATCCCTGGCCAACATCGTGGCGAAACCGCTGATGGTGATGAGGGGGCTCTTCAGGTCGTGCGAGATGGTATAAACGAAACTTTCCATTTCCCGGTTGCGTTGTTCGAGCTCGTGGAATAATCGCTCGCGTTCTTTTTCGGCCTGCTTGTGCTCGGTAATATCGAGCACCGCCACCACCATGCGCTGTACCGGCGAATCCGCGGGAGGAATCGAGACAGACAGCAGGATATTGATCTCTTTCCCGCGCAGGGTCCGGTTGATGGCCTCGGTGGTGAACTGGCGCTGCCCTTCGGCGATGGCCACCAGCTCCTGTTTGAAAATGCCATAAGATCCATCGGTGAAAATCATTTCAATCGAACCCAGCAGTTCTTCTCTGGAGTCCGCCTCGTAGAGCCGGAGTGTTGCCTGATTGACATCCAGCACTTTCAGCGCCCGCGCACATTCCGCGACCAGTTCCGGGTATTCATCGCAATAATTTCCCCAGCCTGCAAAAACTTCGGCGCGGCGTGATTCGATCAGGCGGCGTACCCCGGCGATGTCTTGCTCCCACAACGACACCGAGGCCGTCTCGAAAACCCTCTGCCGTCGGGCCTCGGTGCGATCCTGCTCATCCAGTGCTGTCTTCAGGCCGCGGTAGGCGCGCGTCGTTGTTCGGTAACGCCACGCACCCATCCCCATGACGGTCAGGAGCAATAACGAGCCCATGGCCCACGCGATTCGCTGCACCGTCCAGAACGGTCGGGCCTCACCCAGCCATTTAACGTAGATCGCCCGGTATTCGGGCGTGGCCAACACCTGCTGAACAGCTTTCTCGATGCGCGCCAGCAAAACCTGCTGGTCCACCCGAACCGCGAGCGCGCGCTTAAGCTCGGCCAGCGGCTCACCCACCACCTTGATCTGGTCGGCGACGTTGGCGCCACGCGCGCGATTCCAGGTCCAGGGTTCGGGATAAGCCAGCGCATCCACGTTGCCGCTCAAAAGCGCGAACAGTGCGTCCGGAAAATCCGGATAGCTCTCGAGATGAATCTCCGGGCGCGGTTTCAGCAACGTCTCGCCCACATTGGCGCGAACCACGGCCACCCGCCGCCCGGCGAGATCGGTTAAACCGCGAATCGCAAAAGTATCGTTACGGACGAACAAGGAAACGCGAAAGGTCTCGAAGGAGGAGGAAAAACCGAACTCCTTCCGGCGTGCTTCCGTGTCGCCCAGATTGGGAATCAAATCGGCGCGCCCTTCGCGCAAGGAACGAATGGCTTCGTCCCAGTTGTCCTCCACGCGGTAAGTTACCCTGAGTCCGGCGCGCTGTGCGATCAGCTCCATGAGCTCGATGGCAAATCCGCCTGGATGTCCGGCGGTATCGAGCTGATATTCCGGGGGCGAATTCCGTGGGATGGCGGCAATCACATCGAGCGGCTCCGCGGTGGCGAGGGGCTCGGCCGCCGCTGTTCCGAACAGGCAAAACAGAATCACCGGCAAGAGCCGGAGAAGATTAATGAATAAGGGTGACGGACGCATGGCTCACGCAGATTTTGAAGCAGCGCTGACAATCACGGAAGCCGGCAGCTCGATCCAGAATGTGCTGCCCTGTCCAGTTTCGGAATCCACCCACATGCGCCCGCCGTGGACCTCAATCACACGGCGCGCGATAGCGAGCCCCACACCGGTACCCTCGGTCTTTGAATCGGCGCGCTGGAACAGATCGAAGATGCGCTCGCGGTATATAGAACCGCGATCCATCCTTGGCACGCAAAGCGACCTCGACGTTGTGCTGTGGGCGGCGTGTGGTGCGCATCTGGCGCGTGAACTCGCGCAGGCGCTGGTAGGATTCCGGGGTATAGACCTGCTGGTAAAACGCCTTGCCGCCGTAGCGCCATTCTTCCAGGGTATAACCCCCGAAGGCACGATTGACTTCCAGCGGCCGGCCGTCGAAGTATATCGTCCAGACGGGATCTATCACCCCGTCATCGAGCGTGTCGTCCTGACCGTTCGATTCCTCCGGTGACGGATTGTCAGACTCTGGTAGCACCTGATCTCGCTCCCTTTCTCATGTGGGGCGTTCGGTGCCGCGGCTACAGACAGATCCAGCTTGTTGGTTATGCGGTTATATATGGGTCTGAGTCCATTACGCCCGGCATGTAATGGTCTACATTCGTCTAATGTAACCGAAATTTGCTGCACGGATAGGTGCAGTCTCGTCTTCCCCCAATTGGGTTAACCATTCAGCACCATGCCGATATCAGGCGTTGAACCACTGAAAAATCCGGGAAAATCTCCACGCACCGATTTGGTGCAGGTGATTAACCGTGCCGGCGAAGTGGTTTTGGGTAAAGAGCCCCAGATTCGTCTCGCCATTGCCTGTCTGCTGGCGCGCGGCCATTTGCTGATCGAGGACCTCCCGGGGGTCGGCAAAACCACCCTGGCCCATGTGCTGGCCAAGGTGCTGGGGCTGCATTTCCAGCGCATCCAGTTCACTGCCGATCTGCTGCCGGCGGATATTCTGGGCGTGTCCATTTACCAGACGGATTCCAAAGACTTTGTCTTTCATCCCGGACCGGTTTTTTCGCAACTGGTGCTGGCCGATGAAATAAACCGCACCACCCCCAAGACCCAGAGCGCGCTGCTTGAGGCCATGGAAGAGCGCCAGGTCACGGCCGACGGCGTGACCCATAAACTGCCGCATCCGTTTTTCGTGATCGCCACGCAGAATCCGCATCACCTGATCGGGACATTTCCGCTGCCTGAGTCACAACTCGATCGCTTTCTCATGCGCATCGAGATGGGCTACCCCGACCGCGCCGCCGAACGCGCCCTGCTCAAGGGTCGCGACCGGCGTGAGCTGCTCGAATTGCTGCAACCGGTGATCAGCGCTGACACGCTGGCCAGCCTGCAGCAATTGGTCGCGCGCGTGCACGTGGCCGATGCGCTCCTCGATTACGTGCAGAACCTGCTGGATGCCACGCGCCGCGCCGGTGAATTCGCCGAGGGTCTGTCACCGCGTGCCGGCCTTTCACTGCTGGCCGCGGCGCGGGCCTGGGCGCTGCTGACGGGGCGTGACATGGTGCTGCCGGAAGACGTGCAGGCCGTTGCCCCCTCCGTCATCGGCCATCGACTGCGCCCAGCGGGCGGCGGTCGCGCGGCCAACATCAAGCGCCTGCTCGAATCCGTTCCCATCCCCTGATGTCCGTCGCTGAAGTTGTTTTGGGGCGCCGCCAGCTGTTCATGCTGCCGACCCGATTCGGCCTGTTGTTCGCGCTGTTGCTGATGGTGCAACTGCTGGTGGCGATTAATTACGGGAATGGTCTGGCTTACGCGCTGACGTTCCTGCTCGGTTCGCTCGCCGTGGTGTCCATGCTTTACACCCATCGCAACCTGTTCCGGCTGCGACTCAGCGCCAGCGCCTGTGCGCCGGTGTTTGCAGGGGAGGTCGCGATATTCAAGATACATATTACGAACGACAGCGACACGCCGCGTTTCGGTGTCGCGGTCATGCACGCCAAAAAAGAAATCGGACGCGTGGACATAGCGGCGCGCAGCTCCGCCGACGTCAGCCTGAACGTTTCGGCCGTGAAGCGCGGCTGGCTCATGCTGCCGGAGGTAACCGTCACCACGCGATTTCCGTTGGGCCTGCTCTACTCCTGGTCGCGCCGTATAGCGCTTGACCATTTTTGCCTCGTTTACCCGCGGCCGGCAGACCCGACACCGCGACAACCCCGCGAAGAGGAATCACTTGAATCCACGACAGGGATCAAGGCCGGTGGCGATGATTACATCGGCGCACGTGAATTCCAGCCGGGCGATTCGCCGCGTCACGTGGACTGGAAGGCGGTGGCGCGCGGCGAGCCCTGGCGCGTGAAACAGTTCGGGGCCGGCTATCAGGCCACGGTGTGGCTCGATTGGGACACGCTCGAAGTTCTCGACGCGGAATCGCGCCTGTCGGTGTTGACGCGCTGGGTGCTCGATGCCGAGCACGATGGGATGCTCTACGGATTGCGCTTGCCGGAACAGACGCTCAATCCTTCGAATGGCGAACCGCATCAGCACGAGTGTCTGAAACGCCTCGCGTTGTTTGGACTGAAACCATGAATTCCGCGCCCGTCGATCGGCGCGTGCTGCTGAGCCTGATAGCGGCCGGTGCCATGGCCGTGGCGCCGCATAGCTTCGAACTGCCGCCCTGGATCATCGCTGTATTTGCCCTCGGCGGCGTCTGGCGTTATGGCATCGAGTTCCTCCGGTGGTACCGGCCGGGGGGTTTGGTCCGCTTCGGGCTGATGCTACTGCTCCTGGTGGCCGTGTTCCGGCAATTCCACACCCTGCTCGGGCGCGATCCCGGCATGGCGCTGCTGATCACGCTGATGGGTTTGAAATTTCTGGAGCTGAAAACGGCGCGCGATTTTTTCGTGGGCCTATTCGTGTTCTACCTCATCATCCTCGGCAGTTTTCTCTACGGCCAATCGCTCTGGCTCGGCGGCTGGGCCTTGTTCGCGACGGCCGCGAGCACGGCCGCGTTGGTGCATCTGACACAGCCCACAGGCCTGGACATGTGGCGACGACTGCGACTGTCAGGAGCGATGCTGGCCAAGGCCGTGCCGCTCATGCTCATCGTCTACCTGTTGTTCCCGCGCATCAGCGGCACGCTCTGGGGCCTGCCCGCGGATGCCCACAGCGGCCTCACCGGCATGCCGGACTCGATGCAGCCGGGCAGCATCCGCCATCTGAGCGAATCTTCCGAGATCGCTTTCCGCGTCAGCTTCGACGGCACACCACCGCCGCTGCGTGAGCTCTACTGGCGCGGCCTGGTGCTGACGGATTTCGACGGACGCGGCTGGCAACGCAATGCCACGCAGGCGGCGAAACAAGAGGTATCTTTTTTTCCGCTCAATGAATCGGTGAGCTACCAAGTCACGCTCGAGGCTAGCAACAAGCCGTGGATGCCGGCGCTCGACCTGCCGGCCACCCGGCCCAAAGGCGCGC
Organism: Sulfuricaulis sp.; assembly: GCF_024653915.1. Taxonomy (NCBI): domain Bacteria; kingdom Pseudomonadati; phylum Pseudomonadota; class Gammaproteobacteria; order Acidiferrobacterales; family Acidiferrobacteraceae; genus Sulfuricaulis; species Sulfuricaulis sp. The sequence continues at coordinate 23,381 of NZ_JANLGY010000003.1, forward strand.
GCTATCATCCGGATTTCACGCTGGAACATCGCGCGCCGATCAGCGAGCGATTAAATTATTCTGTGACGTCCTATACCCGGTATCGGACCGGCGCGCTGGATGCGACGGAACATGCCGGTGCCTTGAGCCTGCCGCGCAACCTGGGTCCGCGCGTCCGCGCGCTGGCGGCACAATGGCAGCAGGAAAGTAGCGGTCCACTGCAGGTAGCACAGGCCGCGCTCGATTATTTCCGCCGCGAGAATTTCGTCTACACCCTGAGCCCGCCGCTGCTGGGCGATGATCCGGTGGATGAATTCCTGTTCGACACGCGCCGCGGTTTCTGCGAACACTATGCCTCGGCGTTCGTGGCACTCATGCGTGCCGCCGGCATTCCGAGCCGCGTCGTGGTCGGTTATCTCGGCGGCGAACTTAACACCGCGGGCAATTATATGATCGTGCGCCAGTCCGACGCCCATGCCTGGGCGGAGATCTGGCTGGCAGAGCGCGGCTGGGTGCGCGTGGACCCGACCGGGGCGATCGCCCCCGAACGCATCGAACTCGGGATCGACGCCGTACGCCGCCTGGAATTACAGGGCGTCGCTCTGGGCAGCCTGTCCAGCGAGGCGGTGCAGCGGGCCCTGGCCTTGGGCTGGTTCGAGTTCATCGCGCGCCATACGCGCTGGTACTGGGATTACACGAATCTTGCGTGGTATCGGTGGGTGGTGGACTACGGCAAAGAGCGCCAAGAGCGGTTTCTCACGTCACTGGGGCTGGATGATATTTCCTGGAGCCGGTTGACCGGCCTGCTGTTCGTCGGTGCACTGCTGGTCATGCTGGTTTATGCGTTCTTATTGTTGCGCCCGAAAAAATCCGTCGATCCGGCACTGGCGCTTTATCTGCGCTTCTGCCGCCAGCTCGCGCGTGCCGGCATGGTGCGCGCGCCGCACGAAGGCGCCATCGACTTTGCGCACCGATGTGCACATCGCAGGCCGGACCTCAAGAATCGCATGGATGCGATCACCGAACATTATGTGCGCGTGCGTTATGGTCAACCAACCGGTGCGGACGAACTGCGCGCCTTCAAGCGTGAAGTAGCGACATTCAGGGTGTGACGGGGACTATCTTCTGTTGTTTCACTTTCCGATGCAGGAAATGTGAGAGCGCCGTAAGCCGATGAGCTGAAAGACTAATCTACTAATACATTACCCGTTTGGGGCCATACCAACAATATGAACGGTTCGGCAGCTGATGTAACTGTGGCAAAACTCCCCTAAGCTTTATCAGAAGTGCTGACCTGTTTTTCGTTAGTGGTCGCCGATTTCTCTTCCGATGCGGCTGTCGTGTCGTCACTCAAAAAATGCGAGTCTTCTCGAGGTACGAAAGATAGACTTCCAATTTGGATAACTGGTGAAGAGGTCCGGTTTCCGGCTGGACCGTGCTTAGGCCTTTCGACTTTCTGCTCCAAGAGATCATCTAGAGAAATTGCTGTATTTGCTTTGGTCATCGCGCTGGCCTCCAATATCGTAAATCGAGATACAGTATATCGTGATTGATTTATGCTTTCTCAAGCTTGTTTCGTAACATCAACAGCTCCCCCATTACCGCCGTAAAAGGAGCAAGCAGAGGGAAAAAAAGCTTGAACGCATCCGGACCGCGAAGCATGTTTGTGTGGTTTCGATGCATATTCAAAACGCCTAACGGCATCGTGTTATCGGTTGTTTTAGGGTTTGGAATTGGAATGGAAACAAAACTCTTGATTCGTAGCGCTTTATCGCTTGAAAAATACCTACGAACTGCTTCTACCACTGAATTTGAGAAATCCCCGTGATCTGCGCACCAATCCGCTAATTCAGTCGCGTCTTTAAAGTGCGATGGACCGTTTTGCCAGAATGTAAGGGGGGCGCCTGGAAGCTGGCGAAATTTTCCGTGCTCAGATACCTCTAGTTTTTCGACGGGTAACGCGAAAGGATCAAGATTTGCATCTGGGGCGCGCTCCCCAGGCTCGTTTGCTACTGATAATGTGGGTATCAATTCTAGATATCCTTGGAGGGTAGCTGGATCACGATCAAAAAACTTCAGCATTGCCGTAAGCCGTTCCCGCTCCTTATCGTTCAGAGCATTCCTATCTCGGTAGATCATGATATTTGTGGCGTAACGTGTATTCGGAGGAACTCCATCAAATTCGATACCCAAGTAGACAATATTTTGGAGGATTACCCGTATTGCCTCTTCTAGCTGATCGGTAGTGACGGTATTAATGTTAAGTACTGAACGAGCAACTTTGCGGCAGTCGCCATATCTTTTTGACCACAGACTGAGAAATCCTTCTGGAGGCAGTGTCTTGATTAGCGCTTCTAGCGAAGAAGACTGTTTAATCAAATTGTTTTGGGCATCCTGTACGCTTCTGTCCGTCGCCCACTGCCGCCCAAAAAAAAGCACGGCAAAGGTTATAACTGTTAACCAAAAATAAACGGCGTGAGGTGCAAACTCCGTTTGTGGCCCAAATTTGAATGGAATCGATTGTTTGATCGCGTCTGTATAGATCGATCCGAGCAGCCCAGCGATTACGCTAATTACTGTGACTGCAACAGCGAATAGCGGATGATTACCGACAGTGAACAGCCATTTTCGCATCTGTCACCTTTGCGCGTAACACAAATCCTATGCGTCTCTTAAATTAGCATAGCTCCGTGGACAACGATTTACGGCGTGGCCCGGCGAGCTCCCAATTGTGAGTGATTTGCATAGGTCGGCCAATCCGGATGATATTTCTCGGCCTGGTTTCCCCATGCGACCCAATTTGGGCGAGTTCCGCGGGCAAACAGCTCTAAAAAGGGTCCCCAACTGCACGCCTCAATGAGGTCGTAGAGTTCATCCGGCTTGCGCGAATGCTCACGCTTTTGCGTCTTTATGATGTTTACTTGGCGGCGACCAGGAGCAAGGGTCCTGGCATTCTTGCCCTTCACCCCAAATAGGACTATTTCGGTTGTGTTCCGAAAATAGAATCCTACGCCGCGCCCGTCCGGCCCGCCATCCTTACGGATCTTGTGCCATACAATGTTCGATTTGTATTGGAATCCCCACGCTTCCATGACGCGCAGGCCCTCGGCGAGTAAAGCGTTCGGCACCCATAGGTAAAGGTGCGCTGTATCTCCGGTGAGCTGCGCAACGGGTAGAGCGAGAATCTCATCGAGCCTCATCGTGCCGTACCGCGATAGACGCTTGTGCTCAGGCGCCATCTTCCCGGTGCGATTCGTGAATTGCCATGGCGGGTCCGCCAGAAAGGTTGAGAACTTTCGGCCCTTCGCGAATCTCAGCAAATTTTCGTTTGCAGTTTCTTTGCCGCCAGACATGGTTTCACCTCTCGATTTGTTTTGTCGATATTCCGAAAGCTAACACTGGACAACCGCCACTGCGCCCCGCTTCGAGTCGCGGGATCAGTTGATCCCATCGGGTCGTGCTGGCACCAAACTTCGCTTTAAGTGGGCGCTCCTTACCGTCGCTGCCTACCACGTTGCCCAGAGTTGCAAACCACGGGTCTAGATCAGGGCCTCGAGTAACCAAGACGCCGACGCTCAATCGCCCGTACTCGAAAAAGGCGCGGAAAGCAGATAGATCGCGGTCGAACGTCTGATCCTTGCTGTTCCATTCAAAATCGAAAGCCACGCGGTTTTTGATGAAATCGACCCAATGCGTGTCCACCTGCACTTCGGTCGCATCAACAACCAGTTTCGCGTTTAGTGTTTGTTCTACCCACTTCAACGGGCGCAGTAAGGTATCAAACTTCTTGGTGATGATACTTTCGCTGCCTCCTGGCATCTTTACGTCCTCGACAGTGAATCGAAATTCCCGAAGAGCATTACAGAGTTCATCAAGCTCCTCAGGAAACTCAATCCGCAATATTGCTGCTGCATGCCGATGGTCATAAATCTCGTAGAGCGCCTGGATGTCCTTCGGAATATGGTCCTGCCAAATCACCTTTGTCCCCTTTGATTAACGCAGCAGCGAAATGTCACTAGCCAAAATTGCTAGCCACTTCGAACGCGATAATTAAATTCGCCGGTGTTTCTCCGTACTGTTTTTACATCCAACTGCTTAAGCACCTCGCTCTTAACCTTCTCAAGCTCAACTACAAAGGCAAACGAAAATTGTCCTGTGATGAGTTCCTCTACCGAATGACTACCTCGTCGGAAATAAATCTTGCGTCCGTTAGTTATCAGATGAGTACCCGGCAGTGAATCGGGCGTGATATCCGGATGGTGCTTTCTCAAGGATTGCAGTGCGCGCTTGAGACGTAACACGGAGATGCCGGCATTAAGCAGGCGCGCAATGGATCGCAGTAAGACTACATCCCCAAAACTGTAGTGCCGCCGGCATCCTTTGCCTCGTTTACATGCCATCGTTGGCTCCGAAATTTTCGTTCGGCAAAGATAATCCAACATCGTTCGCGTAAGCCCACTTAAGCGTGCAGCCTCATTAGCAGTGAAGAAGTTTTTGGCTTCAGTTTTCATTAGTTTGTAGTTTAGCTCTAAACTATAAATTATTCTTCTACCCTGCAATTAACGTCAAATTGCGTGTTTTCCCTTAAATTTATGGGTTAATGCCCTTCAGTCGCGAGGTTCTACAGGAAAAATTTATAATGGTTAAGGGGGTAAATGGATGGCCAGATGTCTTGGTAAGACTTTAATGGCTCACTATTTCCCAATACAAAAGCTGGAAAAAATCCTTCCGAGCAAGTCATCGGAGGTGAACTCACCGGTAATCTCGGACAGCGCCTGCTGCGCCAGTCGCAGCTCTTCCGCCAGCAGCTCTCCGGCGCGCGATTCCTTGAGCCGCACTTTTCCCTGGCCCAGACAATCCTGCGCGCGGCGGATGGCATCGAGATGACGCCGGCGCGCCATGAACGTGCCTTCGCCGGCGGGCTGAAAGCCCATGCATTCCTTCAAGTGCTGACGCAGGGCATCCATCCCCTCACCGGTTTTAGCGGACAAGGCGATTTCGATTTCATTCGTTGTTTTCCTCACCCCAGGCTGGCGACCGGTGAGATCAATTTTGTTGCGGATCACGGTGCGCGCAAGCCCGGCCGGAACATGCTGTAACACCTCGGCGGACGGCGCGTCGTGGGCGAAATCGTCCAGCACCAGCAACACGCGGTCGGCGTGCACCATCTGTTCGCGCGCCCGGCGGATACCCTCGGATTCGATTTCGTCGCGCGACTCGCGCAGGCCGGCGGTGTCGACAATGTGCAGCGGCATGCCGTCAATGTGTATGCGCTCGCGCAGCACGTCGCGCGTGGTACCGGGAATGGCGCTGACGATGGCGGTGTCGCGCGCGGCCAGTACGTTCAGCAGGCTCGACTTGCCGGCGTTCGGCGGGCCGGCCAGCACCACCGTCATGCCGTCGTGCAACAACACGCCTTGCTGTGTGGAGGCCAAAAGAATTGCCATGTCCTGTGCGAGCACATCGAGTTCCTGCTTCACGCGTGCATCGGCCAGAAAATCGATTTCTTCTTCCGGAAAATCAATCGCCGCCTCGACATACAGGCGCAGCCGCGTGAGGCCTTCGACGAGCGCATACACCCGTTGCGAAAACTCGCCTTCGAGCGAGCGCAGCGCCGAGCGCGCGGCCGTCTCGGAACCGGCCTCGATGAGATCGGCCACGGCCTCGGCCTGCGCTAGGTCGAGTTTGCCGTTCAGGAACGCGCGCTCGGAAAATTCTCCCGGTCGCGCCACGTGTGCGCCGAGTTCGAGGGCGCGGTTGAGCACCATGTCGAGTACCACCGGCCCACCGTGGCCGTGCAGCTCGAGTACGTCCTCACCGGTAAAGGAATGCGGCGCGGGAAAGAACAGCGCCAGGCCCTGATCGAGCGCCTGTCTGGAAGCATCGAGAAAATTTTCAAAACTGGCATGGCGTGAGCGCGGAAGCTTGCCGAGCATACCCTCGGCGATGCGGCGTGTGGCGGGGCCGGAGATGCGCACGATACCGATACCACCGCGCCCGGGCGGTGTGGCTATCGCGGCAATGGTACGGGGATCAGCCACGGCCGCGCGATTACTTCGTCTTGCCCTCGACGACGCGCGTGATGCGCCATTGCTGCGCAATGGACAGGACATTGTTCACCGTCCAGTACAGCACCAGGCCGGCGGGGAAAAACAGGAACATGGCAGTGAACATGAACGGCAGGACCATGAAAACTTTCTGCTGGATCGGGTCAAGCGGTTGCGGATTGAGCTTCTGCTGCACGAACATCGAGGCGCCCATGATGACCGGCAGGATGTAATACGGATCCTGCGCCGAGAGATCCTTGATCCACAAGATCCACGGTGCCTGGCGCATTTCAACGCTTTCGAGCAGCACCCAGTAGAGCGCCAGGAATACCGGGATCTGGATCACGATCGGCAAGCAGCCGCCGAGCGGGTTAATCTTCTCGGTCTTGTACAGTTCCATCATCGCCTGATTGAGTTTTTGGCGATCATCGCCGAAGCGCTCTTTAAGCGCCTTCATTTTGGGTTGCATCTTGCGCATGTGCGCCATGGATTTGTAGCTCGTCGCCGACAGCGGGTAGAACACGGCCTTGATCAGCACCGTGAGCAGAATGATGGCCCAGCCCCAGTTGCCCAGCAGGCCGTGAAACATGGCCAACAGCCAGAACAGCGGCGCGGAAATGACCGTGAGGAATCCGTAGTCCACCGTGAGGTCCATGCCCTCCGGCAAGGTCTCGAGAATTTTCTGTTCCTTGGGGCCGGCGTAGAGCGAGACACGAACCGTGCCGTTCGTGCCCGGCGCGACCTTGGTCGGAGTCAGGTTTTTAAAGCCGAGCACGTGGCGCGTGCCGTCCAGCACATCGGTATAGAACTCGTTGCGCTCGTCTTTCACCGGCAACCACGAGCTTACGAAATAGTGTTGCAGCATCGCCACCCAGCCGCCCGTGGCTTCACGCTTGAGCGGGGTCTTGGCCATGTCGTCGAGCGCGATTTTTTCGTATTTGTTTTCGGGGGTGTAAATGGCGCCACCGGTATAACTTGGCACTGTGGTGAATATGCCGCTCGTGGCCGTGTGCATGCGTTGGAATTGGCCATACAAGTAACCGCTCCACTCGCGGCGCGTGTCGTTCTTCACCGCAAACTCGACATCCACGACGTAGCTGCCACGGTGGAATGTATAGGTCTTGGTGAATTGCACGCCGGCCGTTGTGCGCCAGCTCAGCGGCACGCGCAGTTCATTCTGACCGTCCGCCAGCGTGTAACGGCCGGCCTCGGCAGTGAACGGTGTTTTGTGGTTCGGGTACTGGCCGTCCAAACCAATCAATCCCGACTGGGCTATGAACAGCTCGGGTCCGGCATCGCGCATCAATGGGAAGGCTTCTTCCGGTTTATTCATGGCCACCGGGTACTGGCGCAACTTGAGCTCGCGCATATCACCACCCAGGCTGTCGATTACCGCTTCCATTACGTCGGTGCGTACCTGGATGCGTGTACCACTTGCCAGTGCTTCAGCCGGTTTGAGGCTTGGTGCCGTCTCTGCAGTCTGCGGAATGGGTGCCTGTGGAACGCCCGGCGCGGCGGCGGGTGCGGGCGCGCCAGTGGCGGTGACCGGCGCGGGTGTCTGCGGCGGCGCATTATGCTGCTCCCAGGCTTGCCAGATCAGCATCAGCACCATTGCCAAGGCAAAAAACAGAAACAGGCGTTGATTATCCATGGCGGGTCGATTGGCCGGAATGCGATGGGGAGGCGGGTGGGACCGGATCATATCCACCGCTGTGCCATGGGTGGCAGCGCAGCAGTCGTCGCAGCGCCAGCCATGATCCGCGCAGGCTGCCGTGGGTTTCTATCGACTCGGCGGCGTAATGCGAGCAGCTCGGATGAAAACGGCAGTGCTGACCCAGCCAAGGACTCAGCAGGTAACGGTAACCACGGATAACGGCAATCAGGATTTTCTGCACTGTTGTCCTACCTTGTCCCACAATTGCTGGAGTGAGGCGCGCAGGACCGCGGCTGGCGCGGGCCCTGCCTTGGCGCTGGCCACAACGACGATGTCCAGACCCCCGAGTTTTTCCTGATACCGACGGAATGTCTCACGTACCTGACGTTTGATCCGGTTGCGTACCACCGCCCGGGGCGATGCCTTGCGCGAAACGATGAGGCCCAGGCGCCCATAAGAAAACAGGTTTGGAATCGCGTAGACGCCGAAAAAATCGTCTCGCCCACGCCACGTGCTTTTCAGGGTCGCTTTAAACTCCGCCGGCGTGCGCAGCCGGCGCGATCTGGATAGCCCATAGTGGGCGCTGGACAATTTATGCGCCTAGGCGCTTGCGGCCCTTGGCGCGACGCGCGGCCAACACGCGGCGACCGCCCACTGTCTTCATGCGGGCACGGAAACCGTGTGTGCGTTTGCGTTTAATGTTGCTGGGTTGATAAGTGCGTTTCATCGGATCAGTTCGGGTTGATGGCTGTCGCAGACACGTTGTTGCTGCAAAAGGGCGGCAAACTTACTGCCTCTTATCAAGGTTTGTCAACACATTATTCCGCTAACTATTTGTAAATACAGACGACGCATAGTCCCTGTGGATAACTAACTCTTTACTGGCTAGACTCCCTTTCCCCCTCGTTGTTGCGTGAAAAAAGATGCAGTCGTCTGTGTGGAAAAAGTGCCTGGAAAGGCTTGAAGAAGAACTGTCTGCGCAACAGTTCAATACCTGGCTACGGCCGCTGCATGCGGTGCAGGACACCCAGATACTCCGGCTGTTAGCGCCCAACCGCTTTGTGGTGGACTGGGTACGCGAGCGCTTCCTGGAACGGATCGCAGAACTGAGCAGTGAATACAGTGGTGGCGCGCTCAGCGTCCAGGTTGAGGTTGGCAGTCAGTCGCGACCGGTGGTGCTTACACCTCAAGCGGCCAGTACGCGCACTGAAGCAAGCACAACCCTCAAAGCACCCTCCATCATTGGCCGAATGAATCAGGATTTCACTTTCGAAACTCATGTGGAAGGAAAATCAAATCAGCTGGCACGGGCGGCGGCGCGACAGGTGGGTGAAAATCCTGGTGGGGCCTATAACCCGCTTTTTATTTATGGTGGTGTGGGTCTGGGCAAAACGCACCTCATGCATGCGGTAGGTAACCTGATGCTTAAGCATCGGCCCGGGGCCAATATTGCGTACGTGCACTCTGAGCGTTTTGTTGCTGATATGGTCAAGGCGTTTCAGCACAACGCCATCAACGAATTCAAGAAACTGTACCGAAACCTCGACGCTTTGTTGATTGACGACATACAATTTTTCGTTGGTAAGGAACGCTCACAAGAAGAATTGTTCCATACATTCAATGCGTTACAAGAATCCAAGCGCCAAGTAATCATCACGGCTGACCGTTTCCCCAAGGAACTGGTAGGCGTTGAGGAACGTCTGGTCTCGCGCTTTGGTTCCGGTCTGATTGTTTCAATAGAGCCACCAGAGCTTGAGACTCGCGTTGCCATTTTGATAAAAAAAGCAAAACAGGAGGGAGTGGATTTGCCCGATGACGTAGCTTTTTTTATAGCCAAACGGGTCCGGTCAAATGTGCGTGAGCTTGAGGGCGCACTGCGCCGAATACTGGCGAGCGCTTTTTTCACTGGCAGAACAATAGATATTTCGCTGGTTACCGAGAGCCTTAAAGACCTCATCTCGTTCCAAGACCGTTTGATCACCACAAACAATATCCAAAAAACGGTTGCTGAATATTACAAGATCCGCGTTTCCGACCTGCACTCCAAAAGTCGGTCGCGCCAGGTGGCGCGACCGCGCCAGGTAGCCATGGCGCTGGCGAAAGAGTTAACAGAACATAGCTTGCCCCAGATTGGCGATGCCTTCGGTGGCCGGGACCACACCACAGTGCTGCATGCTTGTCGCAAGGTGGCCGAACTTAAATCAAAAGACTCAAGAATGAGCGAAGACTACGGGAATCTTCTGCGTATTCTGACTACCTGACAGCCTGGTGATAACTCTGTGAATTCTATTTGTAGAACTTTCATGAGTCGGTATCATTCAACAATCATCGATGATACACACAGTCACCGATGAGGTTATTAACATGCTGTCAGTTCCATAATTGTCGAATTCGGTAGGGCATTACCGGTTTATCCACAAAACAACCCCTGACTAATTACTATTAAACATCTTTAACTAAAGGAAATAATAAGAAAGCATGCAAATCACCATAACACGCGAGGACTTGTTAAAACCCTTGGGTTATGTGGCCGGTGTCGTAGAACGGCGTCAGACCTTACCCGTTCTGTCTTATATCCTGCTGCGGCAAAAAGACGGTGAAATGACACTGACAGGAACTGACCTGGAAATAGAGGTGATTGCCAAAGTAGGCAAAGCGGGTGGGAGTAGCGCAGAAATGACACTGCCTGCACGGAAGTTGTTTGATATTTGTCGCGCCCTGCCCAACGATGCAGAAATCACCATCAAAAAAGAAGGTGAAAAATCCATCGTAAAATCAGGCAAGAGCCGTTTCGCGCTGGCAACCGTACCTGTTGCAGATTTCCCATCTGTACAAGCCTCACAGTGGGAGCAAGCACTCACTCTTAAACAGAATCAGCTGCGTGGGTTGCTGGAGAAGACCCACTTTTGTATGGCTCAACAAGATGTGCGCTATTACCTCAACGGCCTGTTGCTCGAAGTATCAGAAAATAAAATTCGTGGTGTTGCCACGGATGGGCATCGAATGGCAATCAGCGAATCGAGTCTTGAGAAAAGCGTAAAGATTGAGAAACAGGTTATAGTGCCGCGTAAGGGAGTCCAGGAGATGCTGCGACTACTCAGCGACACGGACGATCAAATTGAGCTCGAATTCGGAACGAACCATATTCGTGCACGGGCAGCCGATTTTATTTTCACCTCCAAGTTGATTGACGGACGTTACCCTGATTACAACAAGGTTATACCCGGAAAACAGTCCAAAAAACTCAAATTAGATCGAAACCTGTTCCGTGAAACCTTAGGTCGGGTAGCAATCCTGTCCAGCGAAAAGTATCGCGGCGTGAGACTCAGTTTGAGCAATAAAACACTGCGTTTCACCGCCCATAACCCGGAGCAGGAAGAAGCCCAAGAGGAAATCAGCGCGGATTACACGGGTGAAGGGCTGGAAATTGGTTTTAATGTTAATTATATGATCGAAGCCATTAGTGCTCTCCATACCGAAAATATCGAGTTTGGCCTCAACGATCCAAACAGCAGTTGCACCCTAGCATCACCAGAAATGCCGTATCCACAGTACGTTATAATGCCAATGCGGCTTTGATGCCGCTACAACGTTCCACGTGGAACGCACAGCACCCCCAACCGTTTCACGTGGAACAACACTGATCAACTGATGACACAAGCCAAAAAGGGAACTCCCTCCACATACGATTCGCACAGTATCCAAGTTCTAAAAGGACTGGATGCAGTGCGCAAGCGACCAGGCATGTATATCGGGGATACCGATGATGGTACTGGCCTGCATCATATGGTTTTTGAAGCTGTGGATAACTCCATTGATGAGACCTTGGCCGGCCACTGTAATCGCATTGCTGTTGCCATCCATGGGGATAATTCGATAACTGTTTCGGATAACGGCCGAGGTATTCCGACAGAGATAATCCCGGAAGAAGGGCGCTCCGCAGCGGAAGTAGTAATGACCGTTTTGCATGCTGGCGGTAAGTTCGACCAGAACTCATATAAGGTTTCTGGGGGTCTCCATGGTGTGGGTATATCTGTGGTTAACGCCTTGTCCGACCAGCTTGAGCTGACCATCCGTCGTGACGGTAAGGTCCATCAGCAGAAATACCATCTGGGTGAGCCACAAAGCCCACTCAAAGTGACCGGCGAAAGCAGCGAAACGGGCACCGATGTTCATTTCACACCCAGCAGCAAAATTTTCACTGACAGGATTTTTAATTACGACATCCTGGCAAAACGTCTGCGCGAGCTATCTTTTCTGAATTCCGGCGTACGTATTTCGTTGCTGGACGAGCGGACCGGCAAGGAAGATGTCTTTGAGTACAAAGGCGGGATCGCGGCTTTTGTTGGCCACCTGAATCGCAACAAGACCCCGCTGCATCAAAAGCCGATTTTTATCTCGGCAGAGCGCGATGGCACCACCGTTGAACTTTGTTTGCAGTGGAACGATACCTATCAGGAGAATATTTTCTGTTTTACCAACAATATCCCGCAGCGCGATGGCGGTACCCATCTTGCCGGGTTGCGCGCGGCGATGACGCGCACGCTTAATCAGTTCATTGAAAAAACGGGACTGGCCAAAAAAGAAAAGGTCGAGATCAGCGGTGATGATGCCCGTGAAGGTCTGATTGCCGTACTGTCAGTTAAAGTCCCGGACCCCAAGTTTTCCTCCCAGACCAAGGACAAGCTGGTTTCCTCTGAAGTGAAAGGGGTCGTCGAATCGATCGTTAACGAAAAGCTTTCCGAGTTTCTTGAAGAAAACCCTGCCGATGCCCGTAGCATTGCCCTCAAGATCGTAGAGGCGGCCAGGGCGCGCGAGGCGGCCCGCAAGGCGCGCGAGATGACGCGCCGAAAAGGGGTGCTGGACCTCGCTGGACTTCCAGGCAAATTAGCAGATTGTCAGGAGCGTGATCCAACCAAGTGTGAGCTGTACCTTGTCGAGGGCGACTCCGCCGGTGGCTCTGCCAAACAGGCCCGCGATCGCAAATTCCAGGCTGTGCTCCCACTCAAGGGCAAGATTCTGAATGTCGAGCGCGCGCGCTTTGACAAGATGCTGTCGTCCGTCGAAGTCGCTACTCTGATCACCGCGCTTGGGACGGGAATTGGTAAAAATGATTTCGATATCAATAAGTTACGTTATCATCGGATTATTTTAATGACAGACGCCGATGTCGATGGTTCGCACATCCGCACCCTGCTTCTCACGTTTTTCTTTCGCCAGATGTCGGACATGATCAGTCGCGGTCATGTGTACATCGCCCAACCGCCGCTGTTCAAGATCAAGCACGGCAAACAAGAGCGCTACCTCAAGGATGAAGGCGAACTTCAGGATTTTCTACTTGAAGCGGCTCTGACAGAGGCTGTGCTGAACACGGCAGACAACCAGAAGCTGTCGGGCAAGGAACTGACTTCGCTCTGTCGGAGTCATCTCGCCGTGGATCAGACCATACGGCGCCTCGCGCGCCGCTATGACGCCGCGGCTTTGCGCCAGCTGGTATACATGCCGCGACTCACACCCGCGTTGCTGAAGGACAAGAAGCAGGCCGGCAAGATAGCGCTGGAACTCCAAAGCCGTTTAACGCACGAGGCGAACCACGGCAGCCGCTACGAGATCTCCATCGGCATCGACACTCGTAACAATCTGCATGAAATGATTCTGGCGCGGCATGAGCACGGAACCACCACACGAACCAAGATCGACACAGAATTTATATCCTCCGGCGAATACGGTGCCATGCGTGAGCTGGGAGAGCGAGCGGAAAAATATTTTACCAGCGAGGCCACCATCCAGCGAGCCGACAAAAGCTACAAGGTTGCCAGTATCGATGCCATGCTGGAATGGCTGATGGCCGAGGCGCGCCGCGGCCAGACTATCCAACGCTACAAGGGCCTGGGTGAGATGAATCCGGAGCAGCTGTGGGAAACCACCATGGACCCGCAGACGCGTCGCCTGCTCAAGGTCAATATCGAGGACGGCGTGGCCGCCGATGACGTTTTTACCACCTTGATGGGCGAACAGGTTGAGCCACGGCGCGAGTTTATTGAAAAGAACGCGCTCGACGTCTCTAACCTCGATATTTAAGCCGCGTTACCCCCGAAGCTAGAAGCTCAGTGCAGTGTGCGCGGAATGCTCAGCGTAAAAATTGGGATTTCTGCATCGAACGCGGTGCCATCGTCGGCAATCATCTGATAACTACCGCTCATCATGCCAACCGGCGTTTCCAGAATCGTACCACTGGTGTACTGAAAACTCGTCCCGGGAGGCAGATAGGGCTGTTCGCCCACAACACCTTCGCCGTGTACCTCACGTTTCTGCTCATTGGCGTCAACGATGATCCAGTGGCGTGTGACCAGCCGCGCCGGCACCGAGCCCGAGTTGGTGATTGTGATGGTATAGGCAAACACGTAACGATTCTGGCCCGGTTCTGACTGGCCGGGGAGGTAGGCCGTGCGGACATCAATCTGTATCTGGTGTTTATCGGTGGCAGTCATGTGTAACGCACCCGAAATCATGGCAAGGATTATTTTGTCTCTCTAGCGTTAGTGCACTAGGGTATCACTAAAGTTTCCGCCGTGGAGGATAGATAAACCACGTCAGTGCCACGAACCCCGTAAAAACCGTATAAATCAGCGTGAATACCCAACTCGGTGCTGTATAGAATATCAGCTGATGCAGCCAGTAACGGATAAACCCGTTTCCGTATGTCACTGCACCCGCTGCCGTACGTAATATATTTTCCAGCGCCGTGAGTGGGCAGATGAAGCCGAGCCAGGCCTCCAGCATCACGAAACCGATGGCGAGCAGGTGCAACAAACGAAATAACCGGTGGCGCGGCCAAGTCCAGCCCAGCACCCAACCGGCTACGATTAAAATCTGTCCACCGACGACGAACAAAATAAAAATCGCGTGCAAACCCAGAATCAGATCGGCTAGCCACATCCAGACATCTGCATCAGACGACATGTGAAGATGGATAGGGCCCACACCCCACGCTGAAAAATTCCACTGGGCCGGCATCCAGCCGCACTGCAGTAAGTGTGTGGCCCCAGAGACAACCGCTATCCAGACCGATGACGCCATTGCCTTGCCACGGCCCCAGCTCAGACCAGTGTCCGAAAATTATTTTTAGTTCACGGCTGCGACGCCCCGGAACCTGGAACCAGGGCGACAGGTTAGGCGGCTGACTCCCGGGAGGACCCTTGGGGCGCAGATCCATGTGGCCATTGAGGTCGCAATAGCGCAGCCGAGTGAACGTGTTGACGATCACACGCAGTCGGTCGAAGCCGCGCAGGTTTTCGTTCCAGTGATCGGGCAAATCGCCGTACATGTGGTGGAAAAATTCCTGGTGCTTGTCACTGCGCAATACCGTCTCGGCCTCTTGCGCCAATTGCTGTGCTTGCGCGAGATCCCAGGGCGGCAGCAAGCCGGCGTGAATCAGCGTATACCCCAGAGCAGGATCGTGATGCAGCAAGGGTCGTGAACGCAGCCAGTTCAGCAATTCACCACGGTCGTGTGCGCTTAAAATCTCGTCCAGCGTATCGCGTTTTAATGTATTCGCTGCGCCAGCCGCGACGGCGAGCAGATGCAGATCGTGATTGCCAAGCACGCACACGGCGCGCTCACCCAGGTCTTTGACGAATCGCAGCACTTCAAGTGATTGCGCCCCGCGATTGACCAGATCGCCGGTGAACCACAGGCAGTCCTGCGCCGGGTTAAATTGCAGGCGCGACAGCAATTGCTGCAACGGCGTGTAGCAGCCTTGCACGTCCCCGATCGCGTAAACAGCCATCAGCAGGCCTTGGGCGGCCGCCCCAGCTGAGCAGCCATATCGATGGTGGCTTTTACCAGGGCGTGAACGTTGCCCGCTTCCATTGCCGAGTGTCCGGCGTTGGGGATGATTTCGAGCCGGACCTCGGGCCAGGCCCGCATCAGCTCCCAGGCGTTTTGCAGCGGACAAACCATGTCATAGCGTCCATGTACGATGGTGCCGGAAATGCCGCTCAGGGCCGACACGTTATTTAAAATTTGATCAGGCGCCAAAAAGCTGTCGTGCACGAAATAATGTGCCTCGATGCGCGCCAGCGACAACGCTGTGTGCGGCGTGCCGAAAAATTCCACTACGTGTTTGTTTGGTAACAGCGTCGCGGCGCGGCCTTCCCACAACGACCAGGCCTTGGCGCTGGCCATGCGAGCGATCTCGTCCTCGCCAATCAGGCGTCGGTGATGGGCGTGCAACAGGTCATGGCGTTCGGACTCCGGAATCGGCGCGATGAATTCCTGCCAGTGATCGGGAAATATGCGGTTGGCGCCTTCCTGGTAGAACCAGTGTATCTCCCAGGGGCGGCACAGAAAGATGCCGCGCAGAATGAGTCCGAGCACGTGGCCGGGATGGGTCTCGGCATAGACCAGCGACAGCGTCGAACCCCAGGATCCACCGAACAGCACCCAGCGATCCACGCCGAGATGCTCGCGGATCTTTTCCATGTCGGCGACCAGATCCTGTGTGGTGTTGTGGTCGAGACCCGCGTGCGGTGTCGAGCGCCCTGCTCCGCGCTGGTCGAATAAAATAATGCGGTAGAGATTGGGATCAAAAAAACAGCGATGCGCTTCCTCGCAACCGGCGCCAGGTCCTCCATGCACGAACAATATTGGCAGGCCCGTAACATTGCCGCATTCCTCAACATGCAACTCGTGCAGCTCGTTAACCCGGAGCCGGTGTGTCGCATAAGGCTGAATGGCGGGGAAAAGTTTGTGCAAGGCGGTTTAGTGGCCCGGTAACATGGAATAGATCGACAGCAGCACGGAGACGATGATCAGTATCACGATATACCATTCAACCCGCAGCATGCTCCGGTTCTGCATGAGATTTAACACGGCTTCGGCGGTTTGATTGATGAGGGCGAGCTTGCGTTCGAGCACTGTGTTGCGCTCTCGCAGCTCATACTCATTTTCAAGGTGCAAATACAGGCGCTCGACCTCCGGGTGGTCCCACAGCAGGTCGGGCTTGTCCTGGATCTCCACGCGGCCAATTATGCGCTGCTGTACCAGCAGGCTGCCACCGATGTGTCGCAGCAACTCACGCAGCCGCCGCCCGCCGCCACGCGGGTTCTCCAGGCGTCGTGCCAATGGTTCGATCAGGTCGAAGGCGACCGCCATGGCGTTTTCGTAATAGGCCAGTGCCACGCTGCGCGCGAGCGCAATGGCCACGATCTGGAGGCGCGCCTGCGCCAGGTCGGCAATGCCAATCCCCTCGGGCGTGACACCCTCGGGTTGTTTGCCGACAACGTAGAGCTGAGCTTCCTCGGTTTCCATGCGGCGCAGCGGGCTTTCCACACGCGGCCGCAGTTCCTTGAGAAAATATTTCTGCTCTGTTTCGCTCAGGTTGAAAAGTACCACCGCGCCGTAACGAAACATCACCGCCATTCCCGCTTCTCCGGCCGGCACTGTCAGCGGGCCGAGCGTGACGGCGGGCTCAGGTAGGCCGCGCAGGTTCAGGCGCTCGCCCAAAAAACAGGCGCGCACCGCAATAGGTTTGCTTGCCGGTAACCTCGCGGTTAATTCAGCTGTTTTTGAGACCATATCCCTGTCCGCCGCGAAAGTTTCAGAGTCCGAGCCGCTCCCACACGGTGCAGGTTGGCCCGGCACGGTTCAGTGTGTAGAAATGCAGCCCGGGCGCCCCGCCCTCGAGCAACTTGTCGCACAGGTCGGTGGTGACGTCGAGGCCGAAGGCGCGGATGGAATCTAGATCGTCACCATAGCCTTCCAGCCGCCGGCGGATCCAGCGCGGAATCTCGGTGCCACAGGCATCGGAAAATTTCGCAAGTTGTTTGTAATTGGTGACTGGCATGATGCCTGGCACGATCGGCACCACTACCCCCAGCGCTGAGCACTCTTCGACGAAGCGCCAATAGGCATCCACGTTAAAAAAATACTGGGTCATGGCTGAATTGGCGCCAGCCTTCACCTTGTTTGCGAAGTGGCGGATGTCGGATTCGGGACTGGGCGATTCGGGGTGGAACTCCGGGTAAGCCGCCACCTCGAGATAAAACTCATCGCCGGTTTCGGCGCGGATGAAGCTGACCAGCTCGTTGGCGTAATGAAAATCACCACCGGTTTTGGGCGCGTCTTTGGGAAGATCACCACGCAGCGCGACCAGATGGCGAATACCAAGTTTGCGGTAGGAGTCCAGCAAGGCCAGGATATCGGCGCGCGCGGTGCCGATGCAGGAGATATGTGGCGCCGCCTGTTGGCCCTGGGCTTGTATGTTTTTGACGGTCTCGTAGGTGCCCTCGCGCGTGCTGCCGCCGGCGCCGAAGGTTACGGAGAAAAACTTGGGCTGGAGTTGCGCCAGTTGCTCTACCGTTTCACGCAGCCTGGCACGCCCGTCGTCGTTGCGTGGCGGGAAGAATTCGAAGCTGAAGCTGCGCGGGGATTTTTTCCGGGAGTCCATGACGCCATCTTGCAGAAGTCGGAGACAGGCAACAAGGGGCGCTGTTGCGCCCCCTGTCAGCTTCCGTCCGGCGACTTAATAACGATAGTGGTCCGGCTTGTACGGGCCGTCGATTGGCACGCTGATGTAATCGGCCTGGACCTTGGAGAGCGGAGTAAGATGCGCGCCGATCTTCTTCAAATGCAGGCGCGCCACTTTCTCGTCGAGCTTCTTTGGCAGCACGTACACCTTTTTTTCGTACTTGGCGGTATTCTGAAACAGCTCCATCTGCGCAATAGTTTGGTTCGAGAACGATGCCGACATTACGAACGAGGGATGGCCGGTGGCGCAGCCCAGGTTCACCAGCCGCCCCTTGGCCAGCACAATGATCTTCTTGCCGTCGGGGAAGATCACGTGATCCACCTGCGGCTTGATCTCCTCCCATTTGTAGTTTTTCTCGAGCGAAGCGATGTCGATCTCGGAGTCGAAGTGGCCGATGTTGCACACGATGGCCTCGTTCTTCATCGCTTTCATATGGTCATGGTTGATGACATGCACGTTACCGGTGGCGGTGACGAATATGTCGGCCAGTGCCGCCGCCTCATCCATGGTCACCACGCGGTAACCTTCCATCGAGGCCTGTAGTGCGCAGATTGGGTCGATCTCGGTCACCCACACGGTCGCGCCCATGCCGCGAAAGGCCTGCGCGCAGCCCTTGCCGACGTCGCCATAGCCGAGCACGAGGCAGATCTTGCCAGCGATCATGACATCGGTGGCGCGTTTGATGCCATCGATGAGCGATTCGCGACAGCCGTACAGATTGTCGAATTTGGATTTGGTGACGGAATCGTTGACGTTGAACGCGGGGAACGGTAACCGTCCCTCTTTTTCCATCTGGTACAGGCGATGCACGCCCGTGGTTGTCTCTTCGGTGACGCCACGGATGTTCTTGAGAATGTTCGAATACCAGCCGGGTTTGGTTTCGAGACGCTTTTTAATCGAGGCGAACAGAACGCGTTCTTCTTCGCAGGTGGGTTTGCTGATGAGCGTGGCGTCCTTCTCGGCGCGCGAACCAAGCGTGATCAGCAGCGTGGCGTCGCCGCCATCGTCGAGAATCATGTTGGGGGCACCACCGTCGGTCCACTCGAAAATACGATGGGTATAGTCCCAGTATTCCTCGAGGGTCTCGCCCTTGAAGGCGAATACCGGTGTGCCGGACGCGGCGATCGCGGAGGCGGCATGATCCTGGGTGGAGTAGATGTTGCACGAGGCCCAGCGGATGTCGGCGCCGAGCGCCTTGAGCGTCTCGATCAGCACCGCGGTCTGGATGGTCATGTGTAGCGAGCCGGCCACGCGCGCGCCCTTCAATGGCTGCTTGGCGCCGTATTCCCCGCGCAACGCCATGAGACCGGGCATTTCGGTCTCGGCGATCTCGATTTCCTTGCGGCCCCAGGGGGCGAGGTTGATGTCGGCGACTTTATAATCGGAGAACTTCGGATTGATGACTGCGTTCATGATGCTTGCTCCTGTACGGATTGAGCGAGCGCCGTTGTTTTAACTGACGTTCCCTCCGAGCCTGGCCCCGGTGTTAGCATGGGGGTGCAACGCTCCTCGGAGAGCAACGCCTCGCCGCGGAGTGCGGCGACGGTAAAAAAACTTTAGCCGATGGCGGCGCTCCGCGCCTTGATGCCAGCGGCCTCACGCAATACTTCAGCCTTGTCGGTGCGTTCCCAGCTGAAGCCGGCCTCGGTGCGGCCGAAATGGCCATAGGCGGCGGTCGCGAGGTACACCGGGCGCAACAAGTCGAGCATCAGCACGATACCCTTGGGGCGCAGGTCGAAATGTTTGGTCACGAGTTCGGCAATCTTTGCGTCCGGAATTGCGCCGGTGCCGAAGGTGTCGACATGCACCGATACCGGTTTGGCGACGCCGATGGCGTAGGCGATCTGGATCTCGCACCGTGTGGCCAGACCGGCCGCAACGATGTTTTTGGCGACATAGCGCCCGGCATAAGCAGCAGAACGGTCAACCTTGGTCGGGTCCTTGCCGGAGAAGGCGCCGCCGCCGTGACGGGCCATGCCGCCGTAGGTGTCGACAATAATCTTGCGGCCGGTCAGTCCGGCGTCACCCACCGGGCCGCCGATTTCAAACGAGCCGGTCGGGTTGATGAAATACTTGGTGTCCTTGGTAAGCCATTCTTTCGGCATCACCGGTTTCACGATTTCCTCGATCACGGCTTCCTTGAGGGTGTCGTACTTGACGCCTGGCGCGTGCTGGGTCGAGAGCACCACGGCGTCGATGCCGGCCGGCCGGTTGTCCACGTACTTCACGGTGACTTGTGACTTGGCGTCCGGGCGCAGCCAGTTGAGTTTGCTTTTGCGTATCTCGGCCTGGCGCTTTACAAGGCGATGCGCCAGCGTGATCGGCATGGGCATGAGCACGTCGGTTTCGTTTGTCGCGTAGCCGAACATCAGGCCCTGGTCTCCAGCGCCCTGTTCAAGGTCGAGGCCTTTGCCTTCGTCCACGCCGGCGGCGATGTCGGGAGATTGGCGGCCAATCGCCGTCAGCACGGTGCAGCTGTCCGGGCCAAAACCCATCTCGTCGGTGTAGCCGATGTGGCGTATCACGTCGCGCGCCACCTTGTCGAAATCCACGTTGGCTTTGGTCGTAATCTCGCCGGCGAGTACCACGAGATTATTCTTGACGAGGGTTTCGCAGGCCACGCGCGCGGTCTTGTCCTGTTTCAGGATTGAATCGAGCACGGCGTCCGAGATCTGATCGCAGACCTTGTCCGGATGACCTTCGGATACCGATTCAGAAGTAAAAAGAAAACTGTCCGACATAAACAACCCCGATCTGGTTAGCTATTTCGCAAGGCCGCGCAGTTTACCAATCCCGGGCAAAATTGACACGCCGACTCCAAAAACCCACTTTCAGCACTGCTCCCACGGCAGGCCATGAAAGCGCCAGCCACCCGTCGCGCTGCGATGGTGGCTGTCGTCCAGCTGGCCTTCGAAGCCTTCGGCCACATTGTAGACATCGCTGATCCCGGCCTCGATCAGGACCTTGCCGGCCTCCAGTGAGCGCACCCCGCTGCGGCAGATAAGCACTACCGGCGCGGCCCCAGCCGCCCCACCCAGCATGGCCTGGCGTACCATTTTGACGAAGTTAGTGTTCACCTTCCAATCGGGTTCATCGATCCAGGGGATGTGGATGGCGCCCGCGGGATGCCCGACGAACAGAAATTCCATGTGCGAGCGCACATCCACCAAGAGCGCGTTCGGATAGTCCTGGACGAACTTGTGCGCCTCTTTGGGGCTCAGGGTTTTGACGGCTTCGGTCATTCAATCCTCACTTCAGGTATGCCCAGTCGGGCGGCGATTGGGCATACTAGGCAGATTATGCTCCCTGCCACTGTCTTGCCCAACCCGATAATCAGACCGCGCGCGCCCAAGCCATTAATGCGGTCCGCCGGCTCGGCGATCATGGATTTTTCCATGATACGCCCGGGGGATCGTGTCCTGCTCGGACTTTCCGGTGGCAAGGACAGTTTGTCGCTATTGCATGTGCTGCTCGAGCTGCGCGACAAGGCCCCGGTACGCTTCGAGCTCGGCGCGGCCACGGTCGATCCCTGCATCGAGGGCTTCGACCCTTCCTTCCTGAAAGACTACGTCTCGGCTCTGGATGTTCCCTATTTTTACCGGCGCCAGGATATTGTCGGTCGGGCGCTCAAGACCATGCGCGGGGATTCCTTCTGCGCCTACTGTTCACGCATGCGCCGCGGCATATTGTATGCGACCGCGCGCGACCAGGGATACAACGTGCTGGCGCTGGCACATCATCTGGACGACCTCGCCGAATCATTTCTGATGAGCGCCTTCTATGGCGGCAGCCTGCGCACCATGAAGGCGCACTACGTGAATGATGCTGGCGATCTGCGCATCATCCGGCCTTTTGTGTATGCGCGTGAGCGTCAGACTCGTGATTTTGCCCTTCGCGCCGGGCTTCCCGCCATCATGGATAACTGCCCGGCCTGTTTCAGCATGCCCAGCCAACGCATGCACATTAAGTCCCTGCTTTCAGATCAGGAAAAGACACAAAAAGGATTATTTTCCAATTTATTGACTGCAATTCGACCACTTATGTCTGAAAGAGCACCGAAATGAATTGTAATTTATCCTCGTATACATTCTATGCTCGTTAATAAAATTTATATGTTAAAAGTGGTTAATTAATTCACTTTAACTGGTTTATAACCTGCAATATGGGATTTTATTATTGAAAAAAAGCGTGATTCCACACGAGGATGATTAGCATATTGGTCTAGCCCGCCTTCCATGGAGTTTGAAACCAATTCCAGCCGCGTTCCACTGTCAGGATGGGTTTTGAACATCAATGAAACCGCATCATCCTGGGGATTGATGGAGGCGAGTGTCTGTAAAACCGAGGGTAACCCATAAGGGTCATATCCGGCGCGTGCCGCAACAACCACCCCTGCACGGTCGGCCGCAAATTCATCCTCCTTGTCGAGTCCGCGCGTGTAGATCTCGGTACCGGCGCTGACAATCTTGTTGAATTCTTCCTTGCCCTTCTTTTCGGCGTAACTGCTCAGGGCATCCCCGGCCAGCCCGGCGAGTGCGCCCTTGCGCATGGTCTTAAGCGCGTGTTTCTCCACCACATGCGTGACTTCATGGGCCAGCACGCCGGCCAGCTCAGCCTCATCACGCATGCGCAGCAGCATCCCGCGCGTGATAAAAATATAACCTCCCGGTGTCGCGAAGGCGTTTACGCCGTCGGTGTCGACCACGGCGAAATGCCAGGGGAGATTGGGGCGGTCGGAGTGCATGGCGATCCACTGCCCCACGCGATTCACATAGGCTTGCAGCTTGGCGTCATTCACGGGTGGCGCGGCCCCGAGCAGGTTTGCTGCCACGCCTTTGCCGATTTCAATCTCGTCGGCATCGGAGGGCTCCTTCAAGACCTTGAGTTTTTCTTTGACGTCCTTCAGCTTGTCAAAGTCGAGCTTGAGCGCATGGGCCACGGGCGCCAGCAGCGAGACTGCCAGCAACAAAACAACAGGAATGCGGATTTTCATGGGTGCCTCCGTTTATTCAGGTTTCGGCAGGGCAGGGACGTTGCTTTCCCTGAGCCCCGCCGCCTTGGCGTATTCACGTGCCTGACTCGTTGTGACGCTGTAACCATCGACCTTTTTCACCGCGGCCGGATCGGGCTTGGCATTTTTGAGTTCCTCGGCGCTCATGCCGCGGATGCCGGTGGTGGCCACGATGCCCTGCGAACCGGAACGGCCGGTCTGGCCGACATTTTTCAGGACGGCCAGACCGCCGGATTTTTTGGCCTCCGGGCCTTCGCCCACCCGCACTTGGTGCAGTTTGGCCCAGCCGGTTTTGCCCTTGGAAGAAATGCGCATCCAGCCGCCTTGCCGCTCAAGGATGTCCACCGCGGTGTTCGCCGGCAGTTGGCCGGCAGGCTTGGCGTCGCGGTAGGGCGTCGCCATCAGGTCCACCGCCGAACGCGTGGTGCCGGTTTCCCGCACAGCCGTGCCGGTACTCTTGGCAGCAGTTGCAGTTGCCGCCGCACCAGTGTTCATGGCGACAGTGCTGGTTTCAGTAGTGGCGGCAGTGCCAGCATTTTTTACGGTACTGGTTTCCTCAGCACAGGCTGCATTGAGCGTGGCGAGACCGACGAGTGATACCAGTGTGATTAATCGTTTCATGAAGCCTCCCAAGTTGGTTCGTATAGATGAATCTTGCCTTCCTTGCCCTTGAGCGTAACGAGGCCATGATCGGTAAAGGCGCATTGCGCATGACAGGCATCGCGCACGGTAGCCGAAACCAGTATCCGGGAACGACCGCGGGTGGCGCCCTCGATC
The DNA here is from genome assembly GCF_024653915.1 of Sulfuricaulis sp. Classification (NCBI taxonomy): domain Bacteria; kingdom Pseudomonadati; phylum Pseudomonadota; class Gammaproteobacteria; order Acidiferrobacterales; family Acidiferrobacteraceae; genus Sulfuricaulis; species Sulfuricaulis sp. Next base: position 47,380 of record NZ_JANLGY010000003.1, read on the forward strand.
CGGCTGGCGGTGTTCACGGTGTCGCCGATCACGGTGTAATCCTGACGATGTATCGGAGAGCCGATGAAGCCTACCACCGCTTCGCCGGTATGGAGGCCGATGCCGATGTTGAAATTTTCACCCTCGGGACCGAGCTCCTGACGGAACCGCAGCAGTGTCTGTTCCATCTCGCGCGCGCACTCAAGAGCGCGACGGGCGTGATCCGGTTGATCCGTCGGCGCGCCCCAGAAGGCCATGATCGCATCGCCGATGTATTTGTCCAGCGTTCCCTGATGACGAAAAATGACTTCGACCTGCAAGCTGAAATAACGATTGAGCAGATCAACGATCTCCGGCGCCGATTTACGCTCCGACAGCGATGTAAAACCCTGGATGTCGGAAAACAGCACCGTGATCTCGCGTTTCTGACCGGAAAGCGAGGCGTCGGTTTCGCCTTTCTCTACCAGCCCCGCGACCACGCGTGGATCGAGAAAGCGTGAAAACAGTTGCGTGACGCGTTGGCGGTCGCGGCGCTCGAGCCAGTGGGCGCGCACGGCGGATGGCACGAAAAAAATCCACGCAAACAGCAGCGGGCTAACAATGGGAATGACGGTGCGGCCGAATGCCAATCCGGCCCACCCGCCCACAACCAGCGTCAGGGTCAACAGCAGCAATCCGATTCCTTGGGGCAGGGGGCTCACGCCGCGCGTAAACGCTGTGGCCAGCGCTAGCAGCACGAATGCCGTGAGCGCGGGCATGAACCAGGAGGGCGCATTGCGCAGACGTTCACCATTCTTGAGATTGCCAATCATGGTCGCGAGTATCTCCGTCCCCGGAAAATCCGCACCCATGGGGGTGACCTTAAGATCGTGCAGGCCCGAGGCGGTGGTACCGATGATCACGATCTTGCCGCGAAATTCATCCGTGGGACGCTGCGGGTTTTTACGTTCGAAGTCCGTGAAGACGTCGAAGAAAGATACCGTGGCATAAGACTTTGGCGGTCCATGCCAGGTGATCATGAGACTTTCTGTTTCCGGCACGGCGTAACCAAGGTCGCGCGCCACGCGCACGGGCAGTGACGGGATGTGCCAGCCGTAAGCGTTGAGTTGCATCGGGTAGCGGCGAACCACGCCGTCGGTATCTGCAAAAACGTTGATGGTGCCGAGGCGCCCGGTTTCGGCAAGCCCCTGCAGCGGCAGCAGCAGCGCGGCGCGCGCCTCGGTATCGGCCTTGGGGCCGGCCGTGGCATTTTTGAGGTTTTTCAGCGGGTAGCCGTTACCACGTTCAGCCTGCGGCGGCGCCGACAGGCGCACCATGGGGAAGTAGACGTTGGGCAGCGCCACCGCCGTGCGCACAAAATAAAGGTCATCGGCCATGTGTTCCCTTTGCGGGTCGATGAACAGGATGTCGAACACGATAGCCGCCGGCTGCTGGCGTGCCAGCCCCTCGAGCAGCTGTCCGTACACCGCGCGGGTCCAGGGATAGCGCCCGTATTCGGGCACCATGGCCTCGAGCGTGGGTTCGTCGATATCGATCATGACGATGCCGGGGTCGGCGGGGAGGCGCAAGGCCAGACTGCGCAGGTTCCAATCGAGGTAAAGATTTTCGAGGCGGCTGACGGCGTTCCAGTGCGCCGCCGCCAGCGCCGCCAACCAGACGATGGCGGCGAGCACAAACGGGGTGTGCCGCCGCGCCGTTTTTGTAATCGAAAACGAAGCCCTACTCGCTACGCTCGTTCGTCCTGACATAAGATAACAGACTAACCCAGCAGGGAGCGGAGTCCAAGCCGACGGGCAGGCAGCACGACGGCATGCAAACATTCAATGAACCCATCACGCTCGACGCAAGCCAGGACCGAAAGCACGGACCATTCGCTTTCTTTTTTGACGGTCAAATTGACAAAGCACAGCTTCGCCCCGCGCTACTGGCTGAGCTGGCTGTGGCTGTTTTTTCTGCGTTTCACAACGATACTCCCGCTGGCGTGGTCGCGCGTGCTCGGCGCCGGACTCGGGCTGCTCATGATGGCCAACAGAAAAAGAAGAAGAATTGCGCGCATCAATCTCGAGCTGTGTTTCCCCAGGCTCAGCCTGCGCGAGCGCGAACACTTGCGGCGACGGCATTTCATCGTGAGCGGCCAGAGTTACGTCGATCTCGCCTATTTGGTATGGGCCTCCGAGCGTCGCATCCTGCGCAAGACGCATATCCGCGGACTGGAGCATTACCACGATCTGCGTGGGCGTAACGTCATCCTGCTCGCACCGCATTGTGTTGGTATCAATTTTGGCGGGAGCATGATCGCGCGCGAACGCGCGATATTCACCATGGTCAAGCTGCAGGGTAATCCGGTGGTCAATTGGTTGCTCAACCGCGCGCAAACACGCTTCAATTCCTTTCTGCTTTCACGAACACAGGGTCTGCGTCCCGTCATTCGCGGACTTAAGCAGGGTCTTGTGTTCCATTACTCACCGGATGAGGATTTCGGCGATCGCCAGTCGGTGTTCGTGCCGTTCTTCGGCGTGCCGACGGCGACGCTTACCACGCTCGGCCGGCTCGCTCACCTCACCAACGCGCTGGTGGTGCCGTGCTTCACGCGCCTGCTGCCGGATGGGGGTGGCTATGAGGTGAATTTGAAACCGCCCCTCGAGGATTTTCCGACCGGTGACCGTACGCGCGACGCTGCGCGCATGAACGCCGTGATCGAGGAGGGATTGCGCCCCATGCCCGAGCAGTACCTGTGGACCTTCAAGCTGTTCAAGACCCGACCGGGGCAGGCGCCGTCGCCCTATGGCTGACGCGCGGCTGAGTGATTTCGCGCATCCGCGCTACTGGTTGACGTGGGTCGGGCTTGGCTTCATGCGCGTCATAAGCTGGCTGCCGTCGCCGGCCATAGCATTAGTCGGCGGCGCACTCGGAATGCTGTTGTACGTTCTGCACGCCCCGCGCCGGCACGTGGTGCACGTCAATCTCCAGCTTTGTTTTCCGCAGCTTTCTCGGGGGGCGCGGGCGCGTATTGCTCGACAGCACTTTCGTGCCTTCGGCCAGACACTGCTCGACATCGGCATCACCTGGTGGTCATCGGCAGCGCGCCTGAAACGGCTCACGCGCTTTCGTGGTCGCGAGCACTACGACAACGCCCTGCGTGACAACAAAAACATCATTCTGCTGGCACCGCATTTTCTTGGGCTCGAGTATGGCGGCATGCGCCTTTCGGTCGAACGGCCGATGGTCACGGTGTTCCGCCATCCGGCGAATAAATTATTGAGCGTGGTGATGGAACGCGCGCGGTCGCGCTTCTATCTCCGGCTGGTGGAACACATCCAGTCATTCACGACGCTCGTGAAGCAAACCAGGAAAGGCGTGCCGTTGTATTACCTGCCGGACCAGGACGCCGGTTTGCGCAACGCGGTATTCGCGCCCTTCTTCGGTGTGCCGGCAGCGACCTTTGTCGTGTTGCCGCGGCTGGCGAAGATGACAGACGCCGTGGTGGTTCCCTGTATCACGCGCCAGCTGTCGTGGGGACGAGGTTACGAGATCGAATTCCGTCCACCGTTGAAGGATTTCCCCTCTGGCGACCCAGTGACGGACACTACACGCATGAACCAGGAAATCCAGATCGCCGTACGGGAGAGCCCGGAGCAATATTTCTGGCTGCACAAGCGCTTCAAGACACGCCCGAAGGGTGAGCCGGATTTTTACAAGAAGGGGTGAGCCGGCGAAGCCGACCTAACTATTTAGTCATTTCCGCAAACGATTAAGAAAAACTGTCATCTCCTTCGCCGCCTGTTTGTCGCCCTTCTCTTCCGCAACTTTAATTCCATCTTCGTAGGCCTTGATCGCCTCGTCTTTGTGGTCGCCGTCGGTAAGTGCTTTGCCGAGTAGTTTCCACGCGGCGGAATATTTCGGGTTTTTCACCACGGCTTGGCGCAGGTGTTCGGCGGCCTTGACGGGCTGATTGAGTTTCATATATTCACCGCCGAGGCTGTAACGCAGCAGCGCGCTGTCCTGGCCGCGCGCGAGCATGGCTTCCAGGTTGTTAACGATCGCCATGCTTATTCCTTGGGTGGCTTGGGATTGACGCCGAGCTGTTTCAGCTTGCGATACAGATGCGTGCGTTCCATGCCGGACAGGCGCGCGACCTCGGCGACGTTGCCGCCGGTGCGCTTGAGGTGATGTTCCAAGTAGGCTTTTTCGAACTGGTCACGCGCCTCGCGCAGCGGCATTTCCAGGAGTGTCGGCGGATAGGAGTCGGATGATACCGGCGCCGGAGAGCCGAGCGTTTGTTCGACCTCGGATTCGCTGACTTCTTCCCCACGATGCAAAATCAGTAACCGTTGGACCATATTGCGCAGCTCGCGCACGTTGCCGGGCCAGGAATAATTGCGCAGCAGGTTGAGCGCGCCAGTGGTAAATTTTCTATAAGGCAGGTGTTCGTTGTCCGCCATCCAGTTGACGTAGAAATTAATCAGGTCCGGCACATCCTCGTGATGCTCGCGCAGGCTCGGCACGCGCAGCGGTACGACGTTGAGACGGTAGTAGAGGTCTTCGCGGAAACGCTTTTCCTCCACCGCCTTGTGCAGGTCCTGATCGCTGGCCGCGAGGATGCGCGTGTCCATGTCGATGGTTTCCTGGCCGCCGACACGGGTGAAGTGTTTCTGTTCGAGCGCATTAAGCAGCCGCGCCTGCGCCGTCAGGTCGAGGCCGCCGATTTCGTTGAGCAGCAGCGTGCCGTTGGCGGCCTGCTCAAAGCAGCCGGGCGTGGCCGCGCCCTTTTGTTCCTGCCCGAAAAGCTGCGCCGCCACCTGCGACGGTGATATCGCGGTCAGGCTCACCTCGACAAAGGGACCGTCTTTGCGCGCGCTGTGCGCATGCAGATAGCGCGCCGCCACGGCCTTGCCGCTGCCCGGTTCGCCGGTGATCAGCACCCAGGCGTCGGTGGCGGCGATGCGCTCGATGTTCTCGCGCAACTGCAGCATGGGCGGGCTCTTGCCGGTGAGCGTGGCGGTGGGTTCGGCCTGACGTCGCAGACGCAGGTTTTCGCGGCGCAGCTTGTCGGTTTCGAGGGCGCGTTCGATGGTGACGAGCAGCTTGCCCATGGACACCGGTTTTTCGATGAAGTCATAGGCGCCGAGGCGCGTGGCCTCGACGGCGGTTTCGACGGTGCCGTGTCCCGAGATCATGATCACCGGCATTTCGAGGGGACCGGCCTCGGACCACTCGCGCAACAGGCTGATGCCGTCCGTGCCCGGCATCCAGATGTCGAGCAGCACCAGGTCCGGCCGCTGTTTTTTCACCGCCTCACGCGCGGCCGCGGCGTTCTCGACGGCGGTCACCTTGTAGTGTTCGTCCTCGAGAATTTCCTGCATCAGGCGGCGGATGTCGGGTTCGTCGTCCACCACCAAGATATAACCGGGATTCATGCCTTGTTTTCTCCCCGCGCCGAATTGGAAACTGCCGGTGATTCAGCCGACCCCGTTGCCGCGCTGACCGGAAGACGGATGATGACACAGGCGCCGCCTTCCTTCAGGTTATAGGTGCGTATGGTGCCGCCGTGTTCCTCGACGATGCGTTTGACGATGGCGAGCCCGAGTCCGGTGCCCTTTTCCTTGTGGGTGACATAGGGCTCGTACAGGCGTGCCAGCAGTGCGTCCGGGAATCCTGGGCCGTTGTCCTGCACCGTCATTTCCACGAAACGGTGAATATCCCCTTCCACCATGCGCGTGCCGATGCGGATCACGGGCTTGGCCGTGGCGATCAATGCGTCGCGCGCATTCAACAGCAAGTTGTGCAGCACCTGGCGCAGCCGACCGGGGTCAGCCGGAATGTGTGGCAGATCGGCGTCGAGATCAAGCTTGGTAGTGACGGCGCGCGCGGCCTTCCTCTTGCCGGTTTTACTGGCGCCGTGCAGCGGCACGACGCCCTTGGCGGTGCCGCGCGCGTTTTTGTAGAGCTCAACCACATCACGAATGAGATCGTTCACATCCACCGGACGCGACTGCATCTGGGCCGAGCGTGCGTACTCGGAAAAATCATTGACCATGGACTTGAGCGAATCGACTTGCTCGATAATCGTGCGCGTGGCGCGCTCGAGCGCGTCACGCTCATCCTCCGGCACTTGGTGCAGGTACTTGTGTCGGATGCGTTCGGCAGAAAGCTGGATGGGCGTAAGCGGGTTTTTGATCTCGTGTGCCATGCGCCGCGCCACCTCGCCCCAGGCGGCGTCGCGCTGCGCCTGAATCAGCGTGGTGATGTCGTCGAACACCACAACATAACCGCCGCGTTTTTCGCGCCACGAGGGCAACGAGGTTCCGCGCAACATCAAGGTGCGGCGAGAATTGTTGATCGATAACTGGATCTGTACCTGCCACTCGTCTTGCCCCGCCGCCGCGGCCTGCTCCACGGCCTCGATCAGCGGTTGCAGTACCGGGTAGTTTTCTGTCAGCCAGGCAAGCGGTTTGCGCTCGCCGGCGCGCAGGTCGGTGCCGAGTATCTGGCCCGCCGCCGGATTGTGCGTGCGCAGCAGCAGGCGCTGATTGAAGGTGAGCACGCCGGAAGAAAGGTGGCCCAGCACGGTTTCGAGATAGGCGCGCTGGATTTCCGCTTCTTGCTGGCTGCGCTTGGACTGCAGCTGTGCACGATGGATGCGGCGCGTCATGTCGTTGAAGGATTCGACCAGGATGCCGATTTCGTCGTGGCTGGTGACGGGGATCTGCTTCTGGTAATCGCCCTGTGCCACGGCGTGCGTGGCCTCGGCCAGTTCGCGGATGGGGGTGGCAAGACGGCGCGCGAAGAAGATGGCCGCCCACACGGCGATCAGCAGCGTCAGTAGCGCAATCAGCGACAGCGTCAGCGTGAAACCGAACTTGAGCGGGCCGCGCAGGTACACGAGCTTTTCGTACTCGGCGAACGCCGATTGCACCGACTCGCCGAGCTTGGCGTAACGCGGCGGCAGTGCCTGCAGCACTTGCAGCACGCGCAGCGGCGCGCCCACGTCGCGCGCATGCACCGGCACCACCACGCGCAACCGCAGGCCGGATTTGCTGGTGGCGTCGAGATTGGCGTAGGTCAGGCCCTGGCGCACCTGCGTAATCATGGCGTCGCTTGGCCGGTCCGGCACCAGCTTGCCGGCCTCAAGATTGGCCTCACTGCTGGAGGCGATGATCTTGCGGTCCTGGGTGTACAGCGTGAGCTCGGTGATGTTGTACTGCTCACGCAGCGCATTCAGCAAGGAAAGCTCCGAGGGCACGGCGCCGATTTTCTGCCGCACTGGCAGGGTTTCCAGTTCGATGGCGATCTCCTGGGTATTTTTCACCAGATCCTGGCGCTGGGCGTCGAGCGCCGTGCGCCCGAGCAGCAGCGCATCGTCGAGGGCGCGCTCGATACGCACGTCGAACCAGTTGTCGATGCCGTGGTTGAGCGCCTGGATGGAAAAGTAGAACACCACCGACACCGGCACCACCGCGAGCACCACGAACATCACCAGCAGCCGCAAGGTCAACCGCGTGCCGACGACCCGCGCGCGGTACTGCTCGGCGAAATGGAACAGGTTGAGCAGGATCAGCGCGATCAGCAGTACCGCGCCGAGGATATTGACCAGCAGCAGTACCGAATACATGCGCCCGAACAGCGCCGAGTTCTGGGCCGCCGCGTTCATCATGATGAACGCGGCGATGAGCAGCACCGACAGCACCGACAGCGGCGTGAAGCCGGTGACGTAGCGAGTGACGATGCGGTTCAGGGCGTTACTTTCCATGAGGTCCAGCCGCTATTGAGGTGCCAGGTAAATGAGGTGTAGGCCACCGGCCGCAAGGGCGTGGGCAGGGCCTCGATATCGAGGCTGACGCGCAAGTCCACGGCATGGGGGGCATCCGGCGTCGCGGCTTCTTCCAGCGCCAGCTTGACGTCGTTGAGGGAGCCCAGTTGTTTCAGTGCCTCCTGAAGCGTCAGCAGGCTTTCGCCGGTTTCGGCCTCGGGCGCCGATGTGCTGATCAGGTACTGCCCGGACAGCGCGTGAAACTGGATGCGGCGGCGCAGCGGCCAGGAGGCAATCTCGCGGTCCCACAGGAAGCGCCGCTCGCGGTACAGGCGCACGTCGATGATTACTTCTAGCGGAATGCCCTTGGCCAGCGCCTCTTCTACTTTGGGATTCAGTCCCAGTTCAAGATTGCCGGTAAGTACCAGCGACTGATCCACGAATTTCGGCTGTACGTCGGCCACCTTGAACTCGGCGCTGGTATCGCTTAAGCAGGCCAGCGCCAGCACGACCGTGGCCCAGCGGCGCCAGTGTCTCATCGGCTTCGCGCCATTCTTGGCACACTTCTCAGTTTTTGCGCAGTTTCGCATAATAAAATCCATCCATGCCGGAATCGCCCGGCAGAATTTGTCTTCCCACAGCCCGTGCCTGCCCCACGTTCAATAACAGGGTCTCCTCCGTCGCGTCGGGATGACGCCGCAGGAAAGCCGTCATCTGATTTTCGTTTTCGACCGGCAAGATCGAGCAGGTTATGTACAGAAGCTTACCTCCGGGTTTGAGCAAGGGCCACAGGCCGTCGAGGATGCTTTCCTGCGTGGTGGCCAGTCGCGCCAAGTCCTCGGGCTGGCGGCGAAGCTTGATGTCCGGATGACGACGAATCACACCGGTAGCGGAACAGGGCACATCGGCCAGGATCCGCTCGAACGGGCGCCCGTCCCACCACGGCGCCGGGTTTGCCGCATCGCCGATGATGGTGTTGGCTGACAGACCCAGCCGTGCCAGATTTTCCTTTATTAATTTGATCCGTTTCAGCTCCCGGTCGAGTGCCACCAGCTCGACCAGTTCAGGCATGTGTTCCAGCAGATGTCCGGTCTTGCCGCCTGGTGCGGCACAGGCGTCGAGCACGCGTTCACCGGGTTGGGCGTCGAGCAGCGTTGCGGCGAGTTGCGCGGCCGCGTCCTGCACTGAGACGTCGCCCGCGGCGAACCCGGGCAGTTCACTCACGGCCACGGGCGTATCCAGCACCACGGCGGTTTCGCTGAGCGGGTGCGCGGTCGCGGCAATGCCGGCCTGCGTCAGCCGCGCCAGATACTGGTCGCGCGATTGGTGCAATCGATTTACGCGCAACACCAGCGGCGGGCGCTCATTGTTGGCTACCAATATTGTCGCCCAGCTCTCTGGCCAGTGGCGTTTTATTTCCTCCAGCAGCCACGCCGGATGACTGAAGGCGGCCTGAGGACTCGCGGCGATAGCCGCCTGCGCGCGCGCCTCCTCGCGCAGTGAGGCACGCAGACAGGCATTGAGCAAATTCTTCGCCCAGGGTTTTTTCAGCGCTGCTGCCGCCTCCACGGTTTCCTTGACGGCGGCGTGCCGGGCGACGCGCATGTGTATCAGCTGGTACAGGCCGACGAGCAGCAGCGCGTAAACATCCTGATCTTTGGTCTTGAGAGGTTTGTCCAGGAACAGTGCAGCGACAGCGGTGAGTTGATCGAACCAGCGCAAGGCGCCATAGCTCATTTCTTGCACCAACGCGGCATCCCGCGCCTGCGCAGGCGGCAAGGTAGCGAGTATTTCGTCGAGCGCCGTATCCAGATAACGTGAGCGCACGAACACCGCTTCTACAACCTTCGCCGCCGCCGCGCGCGGATTGATCCGCGCTCCGGCGCGCTTAGTGGTTTGTGATGGTTTTCGTTTCATCGCCCAGCCGGCCGCCGGCCGCCAGCTTATGGCCATTCAGAAAATCGCCGGCCGACAGGATTTTCCCGCCTTCTGCCTGTAACCGTGTGAGGGATAGCGTGCCGTTCCCGGTCTGCACTCGAATACCGGAGGCATCGGCCTGCACGATAGTGCCCGGCAGGCCTGCAGTGCCAGACGCTTCCAGCGGCCCTGCCTCCCACAACCGCAGGGTTTTTCCGCCCCAGGTGGTGCTGGCCACCGGCCACGGAATAAGCGCGCGTATCTTGCGATGTAAAATCTTGGCCGGCAGGTCCCAATCGAGGAGTGATTCTTCCTTTCGCAGTTTCTTGGCATAGCATGCACCCGCGGTGTCTTGCGACTGTGGCGTGATGGCGCCGCGCGTCAGACGTTCGAGCGTGGCCACCAGGACGTCTGCGCCGAGCGTCGCCAGTCGGTCGTGCAATGTTTGCGCCGTGTCGGTTTCATGAATGGGTGTTCGCAACTCCGCCAGCACCGGACCGGTGTCGAGGCCAGCCTCCATCTGCATGATGCTGACACCGGTCACGGTATCGCCGGCCTCGATGGCGCGTGGAATGGGCGCGGCCCCGCGCCAGCGTGGCAGCAGCGAGGCATGCACATTGATACAGCCATGACGGGGGATGGCGAGCACGGCGGGCGGCAACAACAGGCCATAGGCGATGACAATCATGGCCTCGGGCGCGTCATGGCAAAGAATTTTTTCCTCACCGGAAATTTTTTCCGGCTGCCGGATTTCAAGACCGTGGATTAGCGCACACTGCTTCACCGGACTGGCGGCAAGCTTGCGCCCGCGTCCGGCGGGACGGTCCGGCTGGGTGTACACGGCGCGAATGCGATGACCGGCGCGCAGCAGCGCTTCCAGAGCAGGAACGGCGAAGGCGGGAGTACCAGCAAAAATGAGATTCACGTGGCGCCCCTTTACATTGTCAGGCGTTTGCCGCCGCCGTGCCCAGGAGAGAACGGTTTTGGCATGATTGAGGTGGTTATATTTTTAAATGTGTCCTGCTTGCGGCGGCTTCGTTCATCTCGCGGCCGTTCGCATTCCTGTTACGCGGGACCTCTGCTTCCTGCTCGCGCCCACGCTTCTCTAATTTTTTCCGGATGCGTGTTTGTTTCAGGCGCGAGAGATAATCGACAAAAACCTTGCCATCGAGATGATCGATTTCGTGCTGGATGCAGGTGGCAAGCAGCTCCTCGGCCTCGATCTCAAACACCTGGCCATCGCGGTTCAAGGCACGTACCCGAATGCTGTGGGCGCGCTCGACCGGTTCGTAGATGCCGGGCACGGACAGGCAGCCTTCCTCGAGAGTCTGCTCGCCTTCCCGTGAAAGGATCTCTGGATTAATGAGCACCTGTAGCTGATCACGCGTCTGCGAGATATCAATAACAATGATGCGCCAAGGTTCGTTGATCTGGATGGCCGCGAGTCCGATCCCCGGTGCGTCGTACATGGTCTCGGCCATGTCATCCACCAGCCGGCGGGTGTCGTCAGTGACCTCCGGGACCGGGTTGGCCTGGTGTCGCAGACGCGGGTCCGGATAGTGGAGAATGCTGCGAATCGTCATGGTATTTCAGTCAGAAAATCCTGGTTTACTTCCTGCCAAACAAGTTTATTATCAGTCTGGATGCCACTGAATAACAACAAAATTTAGCCTTTTGAGAGCCTTGGCGTTGCGCCCAAGCATGGACTACACTCAAAACGTCATCAGATTACAGGGAACGTGGACGAATGTCGCCTAAGCCTCTATTGGGAACCCGTTTTTTCCTTCTTATTACTGCATTGCTTCTGACTGTCCCCGTGCAAGTGGGGGCGGACGAAGTGCAGCTCAAGTCCGATCACCCCGAACGGTATACCGTGGTCAAGGGCGATACCTTGTGGGACATCTCGACCCGTTTTCTCAAGAGCCCCTGGCACTGGCCGAAAATCTGGAAGATCAATCAGGAAATCAAGAATCCACACCTGATTTATCCTGGTGACGTGGTGGTGCTGCGTTGGGTGGACGGCAAGCCGGTGCTGAGTGTGGAGCGCAAGGACATGGGAACGGGCCTGCCTTCGTTACCCGAGGCTGGCAAGGAACCCGTGGTGGAAAGGCCTGTCGATGACCGCACGGTGAGACTCTCTCCGCGCACACACAGCGAAGCACTCGAAGCGGCCATTCCCACTATCCCTCCGAATGCCATCGTTCCATTTCTGACAAAGCCGCTGGTGGTGGAAGAAGACGAGCTTGAGCAGGCCGGTTATATCACCACCGGGCTCGATGACCGCATTGCGCTCGGCGACAGCAGTCAGTTCTATGCTCGTGGACTGAAGGACGACAGTGCCGAGTACTACCAGATTTTCCGCCCGGGCAAGCCGATTCGTCATCCCGATACCGGCGAGTTGCTGGCCTACGAGGCCTTGTATCTGGGCGATGCGAGAGTTCTCGAGACGGGCGACCCGAGCAAGCTCGTCGTCACCGCGGTCAAGCAGGAAATCATTCCGACCGACCGCTTGCTGGTGGCCCCGAAAAAAGCCTCGCTGCCTTATTACTACCCGCATGCGCCCAAGACACAGGTGCAGGGAAGAATCGTCTCGGCGCTAAACGCTGTGGCCGAGATTGGCGCGAAAACCGTGGTCGGCATTTCGCTCGGAACGCGCGAAGGAATCGAAGAAGGCAACGTGTTGCGCATCATGCGCCATGTCGGCACGCACAAGGATCCGCTGACGCGCGAGCGTTACAACCTGCCGGACGAGGATTCCGGGCTGGTGCTCATTTTCCGCACCTACGAAAAAATGAGCTATGGGCTCATCATGACATCCACGCGGCCCGTGCATTTGCTGGACGCGGTTATCACGCCCTGACCTAGACGTAATCCCTCCCTCCTGGAGTAGACTGCGCGCCATGACCGGGGCGCCCTCTCCTAAATTATCCAGCGATACACTGATGCTGTGGTTGGCGCTGCGCCAACTGCCCGGCGTGGGCACGCGTACGCAACATGAACTGTTGGAAAACTTCGGTTCAATCGAAAATATTTTTTCCGCCAGCCGCGGCCAACTCGACAAGGCGTTGGCAGGAAAGAGCGAAGCTGTTAATTCCATTCTCGCCGGCCCCGCAACAGCAGCCTTCCAAACTGAATTAGATTGGCTGAATCGACCCGGCCACCATCTACTGGTCTGGTCAGACACTGATTATCCGCGGCTGCTGCGTGAAATCGCCGACCCCCCGGTATTGCTGCACGTCATGGGTAACCGGCAGGTATTATCGAGCCCGCAAGTCGCGATCGTGGGCAGCCGCAATCCAAGCCCCATGGGCCGGGAAAACGCGCAGGCCTTTGCCAGGAGTCTGGCCGGCGCGGGGCTGACCGTCACCAGCGGCCTGGCGCTGGGCGTGGATGCCGCCGCCCATCGCGGCGCGCTCGCGGCCGGCGGGATGACCATCGCGGTGGCGGGCACCGGGCTGGATCGTGTGTATCCGGCGCGACACCGCGATCTGGCGCATGAGATCGTCACGCACGGCGCGCTCGTGTCCGAGTTTGCGCTGGGCACGCCGCCGCTACCGGAAAATTTTCCCATCCGCAATCGCCTCATCAGCGGTCTTTCGCTGGGCACGCTGGTGGTGGAAGCAGCATTGCAAAGTGGTTCACTCATCACCGCACGGCTCGCCACCGAACAGGGACGCGAGGTGTTTGCCATACCTGGTTCGATCCACGCACCGCAGTCGCGCGGCTGTCACGCACTCATCCGTCAAGGCGCGAAGCTGGTCGAGACGGCACAGGATATTCTTGAAGAGTTGGGCCCGCTCGCGAGCGTGGCGCGCCACATAACGCCGGATAGTACTATGTCGACATTGGCGCTCGATCCACCCATGGCGGTGCTGTTGCAACAAATCGGTCACGACCCGGTCAGCGTGGACGCGTTAATTGAGCGCAGCGGATTGACGGCGGATGTCGTTTCCTCCATGCTCTTGCAAATGGAGCTGAACGGACTCGTGTTGAGTTGTCCGGGCGGCAAGGTTCAAAGGATTTCCTGACGCGACGAGAGCAGAGCGCAAACGACTGATGAAAGAAAATGTTTTCGATGTGCTGATGTATTTGTTCGAAAACTACATGGATGAAGGCACCGAATTCCATCCCGATCAGGAAGCGCTCACCTTCGAACTGACGCAGGCTGGTTTCCACCGCGGTGAAATCCGCAAGGCATTTTCCTGGCTGGACGGCTTGTCAACGCTGCGTGAGAATCGCGAGAACAATACCGACCAACTGCGGGCGGGAAGGCCCGTGTCGATACGCCACTACTCGCCCAATGAGCAGGAACGGCTCGACGAGGAATGCCGCGGTTATCTGCATTTTATGGAAGCCAGCGGCGTGATCGGTCCCGCCACGCGCGAGGTCATCATCGACCGGTTGATGGCGCTGGAAACGGACGATGTCGCGCTGGATCAGATCAAGTGGGTCATGCTGCTCGTGCTCTTCAATCAGCCCGGACAGGAATACGCGTATCACATGCTCGAGGACATGGTGTTTGACGAAATGCAGGGCCATCTGCATTGATTTCCATCATCATTCGCCCCCTATTCCAATCGTTTCCGTATCGCTGCCGGTGCCCGGCGACTTGACAAGCCCCGCCTGTTATCGTCAACAATTCGGGTCTGACACGATTTGCGCGCGTATAAATTCGCCGGAATGCATTCGGCGCGGAATTTTCTTTCACGGTGGTAATGAGCTAAACGAATGCCAAAACATCTGATAGTAGTGGAATCGCCGGCCAAGGCGAAAACCATGACCAAGTATCTGGGCAAGGACTTCACCTGCCTGGCTTCCTATGGCCATGTGCGCGACTTGATCCCGAAACAGGGCGCGGTGGAAACTGAAAATGGTTTTGGCATGAAGTACCAGTTGATCGAGAAGAACAAAAAACACGTCGATGCCATCGTCAAAGCGATGAAGAAAGCCGACTCGCTGTATCTCGCGACCGACCCGGACCGCGAGGGCGAGGCGATTTCCTGGCACCTGCACGAGATTCTGAAGGAAGAGAACGTCCTGGACGACAAGCCGGTGCATCGCGTGGAATTCTTTGAAATCACCAAGACCGCGATCCTGCATGCCATCAAGCAGCCGCGCAAATTGTCCGAGAATCTCATTAACGCGCAGCAGGCGCGCCGTGCCCTCGATTATCTGGTGGGTTTTAACCTTTCGCCGCTGCTCTGGAAAAAGGTGCGTCGCGGGCTATCGGCCGGGCGCGTACAGAGCCCGGCGCTGCGACTCATCGTCGAACGCGAGCTGGAGATCGAGAAGTTCATTGCGCGCGAGTACTGGACTATTGAGTCCGACCTCAACACCAAGGGCAAGGATTTCGTCGCCCGGCTGACCCATTTCAATGGCGAAAAACTCGAACAATTCACGGTCGACAACGGCGCGCGTGCCGCGGAGATTGACACCGCTTTGCAGGCCAAGGCGCAAGGCAAGCTGGAGGTCCTGTCGGTCGAGAAGAAGCAACGCCGCCGCAACCCGGCCCCGCCCTTCACCACCTCGACCCTGCAGCAGGAGGCCTCGCGCAAGCTGGGTTTCACCGCCCAGCGCACCATGCGCACGGCGCAGCAGCTCTACGAAGGCACGGATCTCGGTCACGGCGAAGTTGTCGGTCTCATCAGTTACATGCGCACCGACGCAGTGAATCTGGCCGCCGAGGCCGTGGCGGAAATTCGCGAGACCATCAAGGAGCGCTACGGCGCCGACAATCTCCCGGATGAACCGATTGCTTACAAGAACAAGTCCAAGAACGCCCAGGAGGCGCACGAGGCCATCCGCCCGACGTCGGCGGCGCGCCACCCGGATGCGGTCAAAGATCACCTGAAACCCGATCAGCTGCGACTCTACGAATTGATCTGGAAACGCACCATGGCCTGCCAGATGGTGCCGGCGGTACTCGATACCGTTACCGTGGACATGGCCGCCGGGGAGGGCAATGTCTTCCGCGCCAACGGTTCGACCGTGGTGAAACCCGGTTTCATGGCGGTGTACCAGGAAGACATCGACGACAAGCCGAAGGATGCGCCCGAGGGCGCGACCGAGGATGAGAAATTGTTGCCGCCGATGGAAAAGGGCGAATGGGTGGAGCTAAAAGCGGTACGGCCGGAACAGCACTTTACCGAACCGCCGCCGCGTTACTCGGAAGCGAGCCTGGTCAAGGCGCTCGAGGCCTACGGCATCGGCCGGCCTTCGACCTACGCCTCCATCATCTACACCCTCGAGAGCCGTGAATACGTGACGCTCGATAACCGTCGCTTCAAGCCGACCGACGTCGGCCGCGTGGTTAACAAATTCCTTTCGGAACATTTTTTCCATTACGTGGATTACGACTTCACCGCACGCATGGAAGACGACCTCGATGCGATCGCGCGCGGCGAAAAAGAATGGAAACCGGTGCTGCAGGATTTCTGGACCGATTTCATAGCCCAGGTAAAGGAGAAAGAATCCGTGGATCGTCCCGGCGTCGAAATGATGGATGAGGACTGCCCCAAATGCAGCAAGAAAGTGGCCAAGCGCCTCGGACGCAACGGCTATTTCATCGGCTGCACCGGTTATCCCGAATGCAATTACACGCGTAACGTGGACGACGCCGTTGGCGCTTCTAACGAGCCGGAGATCGTGCCCGACCGCAAGTGCCCCAAATGCGAATCGCACCTGGTAATCAAGCGCGGGCGCTACGGCCGTTTCATCGGCTGTGGCAATTACCCCAACTGCAAGCACATGGAGCCGCTCGAGAAGCCCGCCGACACCGGCGTGCAATGCCCGGAATGCAAACAAGCGACCATGCTCAAGCGCAAGTCGCGCTACGGCAAGGTGTTCTATTCGTGCGCGCGTTATCCTGACTGTAAATACGCCGTGTGGAATCCGCCGGTGGCCGAGCCTTGCCCCCAGTGCGGTTGGCCGATCCTGATGATCAAGACCACCAAGCGTCGCGGCACCGAGAAGGTCTGCCCGACGAGGAATGCCGAAGGCAAACCGGCATGTAGCTTCGCTGAACCTTACGAGGGTGAGGTGCCGTTCGCCGAGCCGCCTAAGGTCGCAGCCGGAGTTTAAAGTAAGCCGCTGCGGCGGCGCTGGCTTCGTTGCGCCGTCGCTCGGAATGCTCATTTACTGTCGTGTAAACTCCGCTTCCTCGCGCCGGCGCGCCTCGCCATCATCCGCCGGAGCGGCTTAGCCCGGACTTATGCAGTGAGGAACATTTTTACCGCCGCGATGAGCAGCACAACACCGAGTAGCTGACGTAATTGCACCGGCGCCAGCCGTCGTACGGCGAGTTCCGATCCCACGAGAGCGCCCCCGAATGCCGCCAGCATCATCCACGATAGACCGCGCGGCAATGTGGCACCGGCGCTGAGCAGGCCAGCCAGGCCGGCGATGGAGTTGACCAGAATGAACGCCGCCGACACGGCGGCGGTTGTGCGCATGTTGGCCCAGCGCAGAAACAGTAATAGCGGACTCAGGAAAATCCCGCCGCCCACGCCGGTTAGCCCCGAGACAAACCCGAGACCGGCGCCTACCGGCAGCGCTATTCCCGGCCGCGGCGCTGCGCGTGTCTGCGGTTCATGGCTGGCAAGGAGCAAGCGCCACGCGGCGACGAGCAGGGCGACCGCCACGAGATACTGATACGCGCGCTCGTGCAGTTGTATCGCCCCGCCGAGAAACGCGAGCGGAATTGAACCCAACGCGAACGGCCAGAACAACCGGGCGCTGAAAAAGCCGGCACGCCACAGGCGCACGAACACCAGCCCCGCCACCACGATGTTCATGGTGAGTGCCGCCGGTTTCATGAAGGTAGCCGATACGCCGAAGAGCGCCATCGCGGCGAGATAGCCGGAAGCGCCGCCGTGGCCGACGGAAGAATAGAGCAGTGCCGCCACGGCAATAAAGACGAGCAGCCACGGAAACAGGGATGAATCGAGCGATTCCAGTCGATGCCCTCGGTGGCGCGCAGCGGTCGGACGTGCTAGAAAATCAAGCAATGGTTGAGACAAGACATCTTATCCCGATTTCCCGAGCGAAAAAAACTGTTGGCAAGCTGGTTTTTGCCGGACTGGTGTGCCTGCTGGCTTCCTGCGTCAGTGCGCCAACCCGAATGCCCGGAATCGGTCAGCCGGTTTCCTGGACGGAACTCCCGGGTTGGCGGGACGACAGTCTCGCGCAGGCGTGGCCGGCGCTGCTGAACAGCTGCCAGAAGATGCCCGCGCGCGACGCGCGCTGGAGTGAGTTGTGCGCCGATGCCGCGTTGTTTCCCGTCCCGGGCGATGAAATGGCGCGCGCCTTTTTCGAGACGCGTTTTGTTGCATACGAGATATCTGGTGATGGCGGTACCGCTGACGGACTTATCACCGGCTATTACGAGCCGCTGCTGCACGGAAGTTTGATCAGGACCAAGCGCTTCCGTTACCCGCTCTACGGACGGCCGGAAGATCTGGTGGTGGTGGATCTCGGTGGCCTCTACCCGGAATTGCAGGGCAAGCGCTACCGCGGACGGCTGGGCGGGAACCGGGTGGTGCCCTATTACTCGCGTGCCGAGATCAGCAACGGCAAGCGTCCACCCGACGATGCCGTTATTGCCTGGGTCGACGATCCCGTGATGCTGTTCTTTCTCGAAATCCAGGGTTCCGGCCGTATTCAATTGCCGGATGGAAAAATGCTGCATGTCGGCTATGCCGATCAGAACGGCCATCCCTATGTTGCGATCGGACGCACGCTCGTGGACTCCGGTGCCATAAAGCTGGAGGAAGCGACCATGCCGACGATTCGCGCCTGGCTCAAGGCCAACCCGGGCAAGGCCCAGGAAATTTTGAACAGCAATCCCAGTTATGTGTTCTTCATGCTGCGCGAACCGGGAGCCTCGGGCCCGGTGGGCGCGCTCAACGTGCCGCTGCTTCCGGAACGCTCTATCGCGGTGGATCCCGGTTTCATACCGCTGGGCAGTCCGGTGTGGTTCGATACTTCATTGCCGGGGAATGGTGAGGCTCGACCGTATCGGCGCCTGGTCTTTGCGCAGGACACCGGTGGCGCGATTCGCGGTCCGGTGCGAGCCGACCTGTTTCTCGGATTCGGTGAAACCGCCGAGCGCGTGGCGGGCGCCATGCGCCAGCGCGGGAAGATGTATGTATTGCAGCCGGTGGCACGCTCGTTGAACTAACGGGCAATGGCCACGTCACCACAGTTGCCGGCGCGCGTCACAGGAAAAAGCCTGAGCTCACCTTCGACCACTTTCGTCATCTCTACGACCAGCTGACCTACTGCCTGTACGTTCTCGCGCGCCGGTGGCCGCTGCCTATCGGCTGGCGCCGATTTGAGCCATAAGGCATGCGCCAATCCCATGCTATGGCCGGCACGGCCAGGGTGGGCCGCCAACAGGGACGATAACCAGGCACGGTCCGATCGTGAGGCCGTGGACTTGGTGGTGGCGATGCCGACGACGTACGCCCACGCTTCTTGAGCCGACTCCATCGGGCGCGTGTAGTAGGCCGGTGCGTTTTGAAACACTGGACGCTCGTCGATGGCCGGACGCGCAATGGCGATAAGTCGCAACGGTGCCAACCGCACGTACCCACTGAACATCACGCCTTGCGGATATTTATTTGTCAGTGTTTCCCATATCTGTGAAACCGGTGTGGCTGGCTCCAGGCGCAAGCTCGATTCATGTTCGCGATCGGACGGGATATACACAAAGCCGCTGGACTGAAAATAACGATTGCTGACCGTCGCGAAATATTTCGCCGAATCGGCGCGCGTGGTACGTACCCACACCAAGCCACCCACGGCGAGGGCATCACCCAAGCCCTCCCAACCGCCGATGGCGGCTGAGCCCATGCCGAACTGCATATGGCCGGCATCGAGATATATTTCTTTGACGTTGTCAGGTATTCGCGCCTGCGCACGCGCCAACAGGTTGCCAGCCACACAGGGCGTGGCGGCGCGCCACCACAGCGGTCCGAAAATGACGGCACCGGCGATGCCGATGCCGAGCAAGATGCCGAGTTCTTTTCTCAGCGGCATGGGGAATCAGGAGGCTGTCACCGTCGCCGCCGGATTGCCGCAGAGTTGCATCAGCTCTTCGCCGATCACTGCGCGGCGCCAGCCGCGTACCAGGCTGCCGGAGCTGTCGCCAGCGATGAGCTTCAGCAATTCCCGGCGCGGTGCCAGCAGGGTCGCGCTGATTTTCATCTGCTCGGCGATGGCACGTACGCGCGTTTGCAGATGTTCATATAAGGCTTGCTGCCCGCGGTCGAGGCGTCGTGGTTCTTCCCACAGACGCTCGGGCTTCATCGTCAGGCCGTGTTGAATGGCGTGAACTATTTCCTCGCCCCCTTTGCGCACTGGCGATCCACCCATGCCGGCGATCTGGCCGAGTGCCTCCACGGTCGTCGGCGTGGCCAGAGCGGTTTCCACCAGCGCGGCATCGGAAGCGACCCAGCCGCGCGGCAGGTTGTGTTTCTGCGCCGCCAGTTCGCGCCAGGCCGCCAGTTCGCGCAGTATCATCTGCGTGGCGGGCGGCAGCGACTGGCCCTGCTTCAGGCGCCGGAAGGCCTCGCGCGCGTCGTTTCGATAAAGCCCGGGGTCGGTGAGCGCGGCGCATTCTTCCCGCAGCCAATCGGTCCGTCCGAGGCCTTCAAGTTTTTGTGCGAGCAATTGATACACGTCGCGCAGGTAGCGTACGTCGTCTTCGGCGTAATGCAGCTGGTCTAGCGGGAGCGGACGCGCTTCCCAGTCGGCGCGCGTATGCAGCTTGGGAAGCTTGTGACCCGTGATGGATTCCACCAGTGAGCCGTAGCCGATCTGGTCATCGTAACCGCACAGTGAGGCAGCGATCTGGGTGTCGAACACCGGCGCGGGCGGTGTCCCGCGAATATCCGCGAATACTTCGAGATCCTGACGCGCGGAATGGATGACCTTGAGCACGTCCGGCGAATAGATTATCTCCAGTAGTGGCTCGATGGTCGGCAATGCGATGGTGTCGACGCAGGCGATGATCTCCGGGGTCGCCACTTGCACCAGGCACAGGCGCGCGTAATAGGTCCGCGTGCGCATGAATTCCGTATCCAGCGCTATCCACGGGTGATCGCGTAGCGATGCGCACAAGCGCGTGAGCGACGTCAGGTCCTGAATCAGGGATTCTTCCATGGACGAAGTGTATTCATTTCCCGCGTCCTGCCCAACTGCGGTTCAGGCACGCCGGTTTTGGTTTATCATTAGACGATGAACCGGCGTGGGCACGAGACGGGCAGCCGGAAAATAACGTGGGTTGCCGGGATATGGCTGGTATTGGCCTTGGCCGCTTGCGAACCTTTCTGGAGCACGCCGGAAGGTCGCGCGCGGGAATTCATTGAGGCCCTGGTGGTCAGCCCGGCAGAGATCCAGCCGCTGCGCGATATCGCCAATCTTCCACCGGAAGAAAATCCCGAAGCCCTGATCGGTGACCTCTCCGCCCGCATCAGCCTGGATTTTCTGCGTGCCCGGCAGGCCCAGGGCGTGTCGCTGAAATTTGTCCAAGGCGAAACTCGGCGAACGGATGACACACACCGTGCGGCCATGATTCATGTCACCTATCTGCAGCCCGGAACGCCTGTGACCGGCGAAGTTCGGTTCCTGGTTCGGATCGAGAAAGTCGCTCAAGCCCGCTGGCGCATTGCCCGTGTCACGGGCGATAATTGAAAATGAGTTTTCACCGCATTTACTCCGCGTGCTCAGCGGTAGCTAATCATAATTTCATAAAACCATGCCGCTGAAAATATTGATCGGTATCTGTTTGTTGCGCGCCAGCCCCCAGGACCTGACGGCCTCGCGCGCCGGGATGTTGGGAGCACTCGTTGCCTACGCCGCGGCGGGCATGCTCGGTGTGCTCGATGTGCTCACATTCGAAAACGCCATTCTGGCGGCGGCGGTGGACACGCTGCTGCTTACCGCCGTAACACATTTGGTGTTGCAGTGGCGGCAGCTGGAAAATCGCCTGACCCAGACGCTCACCGCACTGGCCGGTTGTGGTGCCCTGTTGTCGCTGCTGGCATGGGGTGCCGCCGGTCTTGTGCGTGAAGTATTTCAGCCGGAATGGGTATGGGCGGCCTTTTTAGTGTGGTATACGCTGGTATTCGGGCACATATTGCGGCATGCCCTGTCTATTAGTCTGGCGGCCGCTTTGGCCGCGAGCCTTTTTTACCTGATTTTTTCGATTGGTGTGACGGGTCTTTTCATGAATCCAATTCCAGCGACGAACTGATGCGCATTCATATTCTCGGTATCGGGGGGACCTTCATGGGTGGCGTGGCGCTGCTCGCGCGCGATCTCGGTCACGAGGTTAGCGGCTCGGATGCCAAGGTTTATCCGCCCATGAGCACTCAGCTCGAGGCACAGGGCATCCGGTTGATGGAGGGTTACGTCGCGGCACATCTCGACAGTGCCAGGCCCGATCTCGTGATCATCGGTAACGCGCTGTCGCGCGGAAATGCGCTGGTCGAGGCAGTGCTGGACCGCGGCCTTCGTTATACCTCTGGAGCGCAATGGATTGCGGAAAATGTTTTACACGGCCGCTGGGTGCTCGCGGTGGCCGGCACACACGGCAAGACCACCACGTCCGGCATGCTGGCCTGGATACTGGAGTACGCCAAACTCAGACCCGGCTTCCTGATCGGCGGCGTGCCGGAGAATTTCGGCGTTTCGGCGCGTCTGGGCGATGGTCCGTTTTTTGTCATCGAGGCCGATGAATACGACACCGCCTTTTTCGACAAGCGCTCGAAGTTTGTCCATTACCGCCCACGCACCGCCATCCTGAACAATCTTGAATTCGATCACGCGGATATTTTTCCTGACCTCGCCGCGATTATCCTGCAGTTTCACCACTTAATACGAACCATACCCGGATCGGGACTGATCGTGGTGAACGCACAGGACGAGAATCTGTCCAATCTGCTGACCGTGGGTTGCTGGTCTCCGGTGGAGCATTTCGGATCGGAAAGCGGATGGCAGGCCGTTCCGCTCAAGCCAGATGCCAGCCGTTACCAGGTGTTGTTTAATAAGCAGGGCCAGGGCGAGGTCTCGTGGGACTTGCTCGGGAACCACAACATGGCCAATGCTCTGGCGGCAATTGCCGCGGCGCGCCATGCCGGCGTGCCGGTCAAGACCGCCATCGCGGCGCTGGCGAAGTTCCGCAACGTCAAGCGCCGGCTCGAGGTGCGCGGCGTGGTTAGCGGCATCACGGTGTATGATGATTTTGCGCATCATCCCACGGCGATCACGGCCACGCTGGAGGCCTTGCGCGCCCGTGTTGGTAACGCGCGCATCCTGGCGGTGCTGGAATTGCGCTCCAACACCATGCGCATGGGAGTGCACCGTGACACACTGGCCGGCTCTCTGGTGCATGCCGACAAGGTATGGATGCTGCGGCCCGCTGACCTTAACTGGAATTTGGAACGGGTGACGAACGCCCTGCAAGGACGCGGACATGTCTACCCGACGGTGGAGGAAATCATCGAGACGCTGTCTCGGGAGGCGCGCCCGGATGATCATATATTGATCATGAGTAACGGCGCTTTCGGCAGCATTCATACCCGGCTGCTTGAGCAATTACAGAAGCGCTAGCCGTGCACTACTTGCATAGCCGGGCCGGTTTTTTTACGCTCAATTAAAATATCCCACGGAGAACCATAATGAAACGATTTTTAGGCGGCTGTTTGATGGCTCTGTTCCTGCTTCCGGGACTGGCCCAGGCTGGATTCGAGGAAGGAAAGCACTATATGGTCCTGCCCTTTCCGGCGGCGGTCGAGACCGACGACAAAATTGAGGTGCGGGAATTTTTCTGGTACGGCTGTCCGCATTGCTATGTGCTGGAGCCAGTACTGGCGAAATGGCTGAAGAAAATACCCGCCAACGCGCAATTCGTGCGCTCCCCCGGCACTGCCCCGCGCTGGGTGATTCATGGCCAAGCCTATTACACCTTTGAGGCAATGGGCGCGCTGGAAAAACTGCACGGCGCTTTTTTCAAGGCGGTGCAGGAGCAGCCGGGAGCGTTCAATGACGAAAAGGCCATTGCCGGTTTCGTCACGAGCCACGGCGTGGCCCGCAAGAAATTCGACGAGGCATTTAATTCATTCGGCGTGCGCCTGAAACTGGAGAAGGCGAAGCAACTCAACCAGGACCTGAACATCAGTTCCGTGCCCGCGATCGTGGTGGATGGAAAATACATGACTACCAGCGCCATGGCCGGCGGCGAAGACGCCATGTTGAAATTGCTGGATCACCTGATCGGCAAGGCTGCCAAGGAACGCAAGAAAAAACCGGCAAAAAAGTAGCAGTTAAAGTGACGGCGTAACGCCACGGTCGCACCGGTTTTCCCCGCGCTGCTGGCAGGTTTCTCGCGGGGTTACCGCGTATTCTGTCACGGGCAGGGAGTGTCGCGCCTGCTAAGCTAGGGTGGAGTGGCACGCCGGCCACTTCCCCGGTTTCCGGCGATCTCGGGCTGTCATGGATAGAAAGCAGACGAACAACACCACCAAGGATCAAAGCCTGAGCGCCCGCTGGCGATCCTCGATGCTGGCGGACGGCAACGCCGCGTATCTTGAGGAGCTCTACGAGCAGTTTTTACACGATCCCGCCTCCGTGCCTTCCGACTGGCGCATTTACTTCGGGAGCCTGCCGCGTGTCGATGGCGTGGAGCGGGATGTTTCCCATTCCGACGTGCGTGAGGAATTCCGCCAGATCGCACATCGCCGTCCACTGCCGGCCAGCGCCGCCCGCGAGGTGCCACGAGCCGCGCCGGCCGAGTCCGCGCACAACCAGGTCAAGGTACTGCAGCTGATCAATGCCTATCGCTATCGCGCGCACCAGATAGCGATGCTCGATCCGCTCGGGCTGCGGGAACCACCAAACATCCCCGAGCTCGACCCGCGTTATTACGGATTGGGCGATCCCGAACTCGACGTGGTTTTCGAGACCGGTTCGCTGGTGGGATCCCGACAGGCTACGTTGCGTGAAATTCTCGCGCAGCTGCGTTCCACCTACGCTTCCACGATCGGCATCGAATACATGCACATCAACGACACGGCGGAAAAGCGCTGGCTGCAGAGCGGGATCGAGAGCGTCCGCGGCGCACCCGCGTATCCTCCCGAGACGCGGCGAAATTTGCTCGAGCGGTTGACCGCGGCCGAAGGTATCGAGCACTTCCTGCATACCAAATACGTTGGACAGAAGCGTTTTTCACTCGAGGGCGCCGAAAGCCTGATTCCGTTGCTGGATGAGGTGATTCAGCGTTCCGGCGCGAACGGAACGAAAGAGGTGATCATTGGCATGGCGCACCGCGGGCGGCTCAACGTGCTGGTCAATATCCTGGGCAAGAGCCCGGCCGAATTGTTCCGCGAGTTTGAGGGCAAGGCACAATCGAGTGGCGGTACCGGCGACGTGAAATACCACCTGGGCTATTCCTCTGACATCGGCACCGAAGGCGGTGCCGTGCACGTGGCGCTCGCGTTCAACCCGTCGCATCTCGAAATCGTCGGACCGGTGGTGCAGGGCTCGGTGCGGGCGCGGCAGGAACGGCGTCAGGACAGTCGCGGCAATCGCGTGTTGCCCGTGGTAATCCACGGCGACGCCGCCTTCGCTGGTCAAGGCGTGGTGATGGAAACTTTCAACATGTCGCAGTCACGCGGGTATGCAACCAAGGGCACTATTCATGTCGTGATTAACAACCAGATTGGATTCACCACGAGTCACCAGCAGGACGCTCGCTCCACGCTCTACTGCACAGACGTTGCCAAGATGGTGGGTGCGCCGATATTTCACGTCAACGGTGACGATCCCGAGGCGGTGCTGCTGGTCACGCAAATCGCCCTCGACTACCGCATGACCTTTCACAAGGATGTTGTGATCGATCTCTACAGTTACCGCCGTCATGGCCATTCCGAGGCCGACGAGCCGACCGTGACCCAGCCGCTGATGTACCGGCGTATCCGCGAGCTGGTGACAACGCGCGCCCTCTATGCCGGGAAACTAACTCAGGCTGGCGTTGTTACCGAGAACGCGGCCGCTGTCATGGGTCGGGAATATCAAGCGCGGCTGGACTCCGGCAATAATGTTGCGCCGCATCACGTCAGCCGGGAAACCGCGGAATACGACTACCTCGCTGATTGGACCCCTTACGTGAATGGTCGCTGCGATCCCTCCACCCACACACACAGCAGTCTCGAGACCATCCGTTCCCTGACCGAAAAGATGTTGCATGTTCCGGAAGGGTTGGAACTGC
This sequence comes from Sulfuricaulis sp., assembly GCF_024653915.1. Lineage (NCBI taxonomy): Bacteria > Pseudomonadati > Pseudomonadota > Gammaproteobacteria > Acidiferrobacterales > Acidiferrobacteraceae > Sulfuricaulis > Sulfuricaulis sp. The sequence goes on from NZ_JANLGY010000003.1 coordinate 73,296, forward strand.
ATCCGCAGGTGGCCAAAATTTACGACGCCCGACGCAAAATGGCGGCCGGCGCGCTACCGCTGGACTGGGGTTTCGCCGAAAATCTTGCCTATGCCACGCTGCTGCAGGACGGTTATGGCGTGCGTCTATCCGGTCAGGATTCGGGGCGCGGCACCTTTTTTCATCGCCACGCCGTGGTGCATAACCAAAAGGACGGCACGGCCTACGTGCCGCTGCGCAATCTTTACGAAGGCCAGCCGCGTTTTCTGGTGATCAATTCGCTGCTGTCGGAAGAAGCAGTGCTGGCCTTCGAATACGGTTATGCCACCACCGATCCTCGCACGCTCACCATCTGGGAGGCGCAGTTCGGCGACTTCGCCAACAATGCCCAGGTGGTGATCGACCAGTTCATTGTGTCCGGGGAGCAGAAATGGAACCGGCTCTGCGGGATAGTGTTATTTCTGCCGCACGGATTTGAAGGCCAGGGTCCGGAACATTCCTCGGCGCGGCTGGAGCGCTACCTGCAGCTCTGCGCCCAGCAGAATATGTTCGTGTGTGTGCCGACTACCCCGGCGCAATTTTTTCATCTGCTCCGGCGCCAGATGCTCTGGTCCTGCCGCAAGCCGCTCGTGGTCATGACACCCAAAAGCCTGTTGCGCCACCGCGGTTCGGTGAGCAGTCTTGAGGATCTGACGCAGGGGCGTTTCAAGGCGGTTCTGCCCGAAGCGGATGAGCTCGATAACAAGTCGGTGAAAGAACTCATCTTCTGTAGCGGCAAAATATATTTCGATCTCATCGAGCGCCGCGAAGCGCTCAAGCGCCTCGATGTCGCGATCCTGCGCATCGAGCAGCTTTACCCGTTCCCGGAAGAGGATTTGAAACACGAGATGGCGAAATATCCCAACGCCGGCCGTTTCATCTGGTGCCAGGAAGAGGGACAGAACAAGGGTGCGTGGTATCAGATTCAGCATCATCTGCGGCGCATCGTTCCGCCGGCAGCGACCCTGGAATATCATGGCCGGCCTTTGTCCGCCGCCCCGGCGGTGGGCAGCTACCAGCTGCACATCACCCAATTGCATGAACTGCTCGACCAGGCGCTGGGGCAGATGACATGATTCTCCGCGGAGACCACCATGGCTACTGACATCACGGTCCCGGTTTTTCCGGAATCCGTCACGGAAGGCACCATCCTGACCTGGCACAAGCAGCCGGGCGAAAAGGTCGCGCGCGATGAACTGCTGGCGGAGATCGAAACCGACAAGATCGTTTTCGAAGTCCCGGCGCCCGCCGACGGGGTGTTGGCCGAGATCAAGGCCCCGGTCGGCGCGACCGTGAAATCGGGTGAAGTGCTTGGCCGTCTGGACAAGTCCGCGTCAGGGACGATGGCCCCGCCCAAACCGGCGACCGGGAAACCGGCATCCGCCCCCGCCCCCCCTGCCATGCCGTCCGCCAAACGAATAATGCTGGAGCAGGGAATCGATGAACGAAAAATTTCGGGCAGCGGCAAAGACGGCCGGGTCCTCAAGGAAGATGTGTTGAAGCACGTTGATTTCACCGAGCCCGTGCCGGTTGTGTCCGTCCCGGAAGCGAAACCGAAATCGAAGCCGTCTGCCCCCTCCCCTGTCTCAGCTCCCGCCATGCCGGCCGGGGAGCGGCCAGAGAAGCGCGTGCCCATGACACGCTTGCGCAAGCGTATCGCCGAGCGCCTGGTCGAGGCGCAGCACACGGCCGCGATCCTGACGACCTTCAACGAGGTCAATATGCAGCCGGTGATGGAGTTGCGCGCGCGTCACCGCGAACGTTTCGAAAAAGAACACGGAGTGCGTCTGGGCTTCATGTCGTTCTTCGTGAAGGCCACGGTGGAGGCGCTGCGGCACTTCCCCGGGATCAATGCTTCGATCGACGGCGACGAGGTCGTTTATCACGGCTTCTACGACCTCGGCATCGCGGTCAGTTCGCCGCGCGGTCTGGTGGTGCCGGTGCTGCGCGACGCCGACACTCTGAACATGGCTGAGATTGAGTCCCGTATCCGGGACTTGGGCGAGCGTGCGCAGAATGCCCAGCTCACGCTTGAGGAAATCACCGGCGGAACCTTCACCATCACCAACGGCGGCGTGTTCGGCTCGCTCATGTCCACCCCGATCCTGAATCCGCCGCAAAGCGCGATCCTGGGCATGCACAAAATCCAGGACCGGCCGGTGGCGGAAAAGGGCCAGGTCGTGATCAGACAGATGATGTACCTGGCGCTTTCCTACGACCATCGCCTAGTGGACGGGCGCGAGGCGGTGCAGTTCCTGGTGATGATCAAGGAACTGCTGGAAGATCCGGCGCGCCTGCTGCTGGAGGTGTGACCATGACTGACCGTTACGATCTGGTTGTAATCGGCGCCGGCCCGGCGGGGTACACCGCGGCCATCCGTGCCGCCCAGCTCGGCCTGAAGGTGGCGTGCGTGGACGACTGGCAGACCATCGCCGGCGAAGCCGCACTCGGGGGCACCTGCCTCAACGCCGGTTGCATCCCTTCCAAGGCTCTGCTTGAAACTTCCGAACTGTTTGTCCAGGCGCGCGATCACGGCTCGGCACTGGGCCTCAAGTTCAAGGGACTCGGCCTGGATCTGTCGGCCATGCTGGCGCACAAGGACAAGGTGGTGTCCGAACTCACGCGTGGCATTGCCACGCTGTTCAAGGCCAATGGCGTGACATTTATACCGGGGCGTGGAAAATTGTTGCTCAACAATATTGTAGAAATTTCCGCAAAGTCGAAATCGCAGATCGAGGCCGAGCACGTGATCCTGGCGAGCGGTTCGACGCCCGTCAATCTCAAGAGCGCACCGTTCGACGGCGATCGCATCGTGGATTCGCAAGGGGCCCTCGAGTTCAAGGAAGTGCCAGAGCGTTTGGGCATTATCGGCGCCGGTGTGATCGGTCTGGAGCTTGGCAGCGTATGGCGCCGGCTCGGTGCCGAGGTGGTGCTGCTGGAGGCGCAGGAAAATTTCCTGTCCATGGCCGATGAGCAGATCGCGCGCGAAGCGCTCAAACAGTTCACTGCACAAGGTCTCGATATACGTCTTGGCTCACGAGTGCTGGAAAGTAAGGTCGAGAAAGGCGCCGTGACGGTTCGCTATCAGGATAAGGATGGCGATCACACGGAAAGCGTGGATCGTCTGATCGTCGCAGTGGGTCGGCGCCCCAACACCGTCGGACTCGCTAGCGACGACAATCGTTTGTTGCTGGATGAATGGGGCTTCGTGCATGTCGATGAGCACTGTTGCACGAATCTGCCCAAAGTCTACGCCGTGGGTGACTTGGTGCGCGGGCCGATGCTGGCGCACAAGGGAATGGAAGAAGGCGTGATGGTGGCCGAGCGCATTACCGGGCGCGAAACGACAGTGAACTACGACGTCGTGCCTTCGGTGATTTACACCCAGCCCGAGATTGCCTGGGTGGGCAAGACCGAGCAGGCACTGAAGGCGGCGGGTATTGCCTGTCGTACCGGCGTTTTTCCATTCGCGGCCAACGGCCGCGCCAAGGCCATGGGCCAGGCCTCCGGATTCATCAAGGTGCTTGCCGATTCAAGTACCGACCGTGTGCTGGGCGTACACCTGATTGGCCCCCATTGCTCCGAAGTCGTCGCCCCGGCGGCGCTCGCCATGTCTTTTGGTGCCTCAAACGAGGACATCATGCTTACCATGTTTGCTCACCCGACGCTGTCCGAAGCGCTGCACGAGGCGTCGCTTGCCGTGGCCGGCCACGCTATTCATATGGCGCAGCCGCGGCGGGGGAAGTCGTAAAACCTTAACGCGTCAAAGTGTGGTGCGGGGGAAGTTCAGCCTTTCTTTTTGCTGGAACGGCGTGTTGATTTGCCCTTTTTCTTGTGCGGCGCCCCGGATGCTTTCTTGATGCTGCACTTTCCCATCCGGATGGCTTGCCAGTCCTTCAGCAGGTCGGTGAACGTCTCGGTCGCGAGCGGCTCGCTGCAGAAGTAACCCTGGATGATGTCGCAGCCCTGGTTACGCAAGTACCCGAGTTGTTCGCTGGTTTCGACGCCCTCGCCGATCACCTTCATGCCGAGCGTGTGGGCCATGACGATGATGGCGCGCACGATGCCCGCACCATAGCGGTCGTGGGCGATGTCCTTCACGAAGCTGCGATCGATTTTCAGGAAATCGATCGGGAAACGCTTGAGGTAACTCAGTGACGAATAGCCGGTGCCGAAGTCGTCGAGGGAGATCATCACGCCCAGGTCCTTCAGTTCTTTCAGGATCGCGACCGCCGATTCCATGTCCTGCATCAGCAGGCTTTCGGTCAGTTCGAGATCGAGATTCCGGGGTTCCAGGCCGGTTTCCCCGAGAGCCCGTTTGACGACTTCCGCGAAATCTTTTTGCTGCAGTTGCTTGCTCGAGAGATTCACCGCCACGTGCAGGGCCGGGAAGCCGGTCGCGTGCCAGACCTTGACCTGGGCACAGGCGGTACGCAGCACCCATTCGCCGATGGGCACGATCAGGCCGGTTTCCTCGGCAAGCGGAATGAATTCCATCGGCGGGATCAGCCCGCATTCCGGGTGCTGCCAGCGCAACAGCGCCTCCATGCCCACGATGAGCCCGCTCTGCATGTTCACCAGCGGCTGATAGTGCAGCACGAATTCCTCGCGCTCCAGCGCGCGCCGCATACCGGTCTCCAGTTCGAGTTGGCGCGCGGCGCGGGCATTGAGTTCCGCGGTGTAGAACTGGAAATTGTTCCGCCCCAGCGACTTGGCGTGGTACATGGCGGTGTCGGCGTTTTTCAGCAGATTCTCGGTGTTGTTGTCGTCGAAGGGATAGAGCGTGATGCCGATGGAGGGCGACGCGAACAGGTCGCGCCCGGCGATGCGGAACGGCGGTATGAACTGATCCAGAATTTTCTGCGCCACGCGTGTCACGTCGTTAATATGCGCAATATTGCCCAGTATCAGGATGAATTCGTCCCCGCCCAGTCGTGAGATGGAATCGCCGGGACGCAAGCTGGCCTTCAGGCGCACAGCGACTTCTTTCAGCAGCGCGTCACCCACGTCATGCCCGAGGGTGTCGTTGATGTTCTTGAAGCGGTCGAGATCGAGAAACATGACGGCGACCAGGCGGTCGCGGCTTTCGGCCTCCAGCATGGCACGGGAAAGACTGTCGTTGATCTGCTGGCGATTGGGCAGGCCGGTGAGCGAATCGTAAAAGGCGAGATTGTGCAGGCGCTCCTGCACCTGTCGGTGTTCGGTAACGTCCTGAACCGTCCCGATCATGCGGATCGGTTTGCCGTTTTCATCGAAAGTGACCTCGGCCTGTTCGTGCACGATGCGCTCCGTGCCGTCGGGCCGCACGATGCGGTGGTCGATGCTGTAGGGTTCCTTCTCGTGCATGGCCTTGTTGACCGCGTCGATGACGGATTGCCGGTTGTCCGGATGCACGAAACTCAGGAATGCCTCATAGGTCGCGTCGAACTGTTGCGGTGTGAGGCCGAAAATGCGGTAGATTTCGTCGGACCAGTGCAGCTCGTTGGTGACGATGTTCCAATCCCAGTTGCCGAGATGCGCGATGCGCTGGGCGCGTGCCAGGCTCGCCTCGCTCTCGCGCAACGTCTCCATTGTCTGCATGCGCTCGGTGATGTCCTGGATGATGGCGACAAACACGGGCGGTGACTCGGCGCGCGAGAGGTGCAGTTGCACCTCCACCGGGTAAAGCGAGCCGTCCTTGCACTGGTGCACGGTCTCGAACACCACCCGGCCGGTGTCGTCCCGCCACAGCGGCGCGATCAGGGAATCGAATTTCTCGCGCGTAAAGTCCGGCTTGATGTCCAGCGGTGTCATGTGCGCGAGTTCTTCCGCGCTGTACCCCAGATTGCGTCGCGCCCCCTAGTTGACCTGTACAAAGCGCAGGGTTTCGGCGTTGATCACGTAGATTTCATTGGAAGATTTGTCGAGAATGCGGCCCAGGCGCAACACGGTGTCTTCGGTTTTTTTGCGGTCGGTGATGTCCTCGGAGATGCCGAGCAGGTAAAGCGGCTTTCCCGCCTCATCCAGAATCGGGATTTTTTTGGTGTGCAGGATGCGCACGCCTTTGTGGCGGGTGTGAATGGATTCCTCGGGGACATCATGGAACTGGCCGCTATTTAGAACCTGCTTGTCCTTGGCGGTGAAAAAATCCGCCTCTTCCTTGGTGAAGAAGTCGTAATCGCTCTTGCCGAGCATCTCGTCGCGGGAATAGCCGAGCAATTCCTCGGCGGCCTTGTTGAAGCGCACGAACCGCAGGTCTTTTGCATCCTTGACGAACAGCATGTTGGGGAGATTCTCGACCACGGAATTGAGGAATGTCTGCATGCGTCGGTTTTCGTTTTCGGCCAGCACGTGCGCGGTGATGTCCTTGCCGGTGGAAACGAAATGCGTGATGTTTCCATTTTCGTCCTTAAGCGGCGTGATGGTTTTCTGCTCGTAGAACAGCTCGCCGTTTTTCCGGCGGTTGATGAACACGTCGCGGAACGTCTGGCCGCTCCGGACGGTCTCCCACAGGTGCTGATAAAACGCCGGCTCGTGTTTCCCGGACTTGACGATATTCGATTTTTTGCCCAGCGTCTCTTCCCGGCTGAAACCCGTGGTTTCTTCGTAGGCCGGGTTCACGTACTGGATGATGCCGTCGCGGTCGGTGATGATCACGGAGTCTGCTGTCTGCTCGATGGCGCTTGAGAGCTTCCGCGTCTCGGCTTCCGCTTGCTTGCGTTCGGTGATATCGCGCAAGAACACCAGGCCCGCGGGCTTTCCCTGCCAGACGGTGGCGGCGGCGCTGATTTCCATCGGAACGCGCTTGCCATCTTTGGCCACGAATACCGTTTCATACTGGTTGGGGACGTGATGGCCTGTCATGCGCTTGCGGAACAACTCGGTCACCCGCTCCTGCTCGTCAGGGTGAACAATGTCCTTGATCGTGGTCTGCAGCAGTTCATCGATGCGGTACCCCAGCATCTCCGCGATCCGCCGGTTGGCAAAGACATGTCGGCCGGCCCGATTGACCAGAATGCCTTCATCGGCGTTTTCCGCGAGTGATCTCAGGTTTGTCTCGCTCGCACGCAGCATCTCTTCCGCCTGTATGCGCTCGATCTCCGCCGCGGCACGCGAGGTGCAGATCCGCAGGACGGATTTCACCGGCTCCTCGTCGGGCATGGCCTGGCTGTGCATCACCGCGAGCAGCCCGAGCGGCTGCTGGGCCGAGCCGAACAGCGGATGGCCGATGTAGCTCTCGATCCCCATCTCCACCAGCATGTGGTCTTCGGGGAACAGGTTGCGAATATCGCGGGGATAGTGGCAGGGCTCCCTGCCGACGACGTTTTCGCACGGGGTGCCGTGGAGTTGGTAGCTGAAGTTCTGCCCGATCTCGCCGCGGACGCACACGGCCATGACATGGATGCGATTGGGGTCGTCGGCATCCAGCCGGCCGATAAAAGCAAAATCCGCTTCCAGCGTCTGGCACAGAGCCGCCACGAGGTGGCGGAAGAATTCTTCTCCGCTCGCCATCGAAATCGCCTGCGCGATCTCGCGCAATATGATGTCGCTTGAATGTGGGCTCATGTGCGTCTTACTGTTACCTATGGGCTACGCCGCACCGTACGGTGCGGGGTTCCGCTGTTTTCCCCGGTCAAGTGGAATTGACTCCGGTACCGATGCCGGTTTCTGGTTTTGTGTCACCCTGTTCCAGTGGCTTTCCCCTAAAAAATTTGTATGGGTATATGCAAACTTTAGACCAGTTTCATATGGCTCCGCCTGTGCAAAAAGGGTATTGGGAACATCCCTGATTTAGGGGAATAACAGCGTTGAAGTTGGTCAGAGCCTTCGAATACCTTCGAGGAACTCCATATAAAACATAAGCCCCGCAAGGGGGCTTATGTTTTATATGGGGCGCCCGAGAGGATTACTCGGCCGTTACGGGCTTCGCCCCTTCGGGGCCAGTGTCGCTGCGCTCCGCTGTCCAAATTGCATCCTCGACTCCGCAATCGGTGCATCCCTGCGCCGCTCCTCACCCTCGGCGGATTTGCCGAACCTCTGGATTTATGAAAAATCGGTCAGTGGTTCGAAACCATCAACGACCGTAACCCAAAGCAAAAAAAGCCCCCGCGTGGGGGCTTTTTTTGCTTTGATGGCGCGCCCTAGAGGATTCGAACCTCTGACCTTCAGCGTCGGAGGCTGACGCTCTATCCAGCTGAGCTAAGGGCGCTTATTTTGACAATGGTAACACTCGAATCATCCAGTCCCCGGAGTGCATGCGTCAACGGGCTTCCGGGAACCTCCGATTTACCCAGCTGAGCTAAGGGTGTTGATAAGGATTTGATCTTGATCATTTCCCGGGCGCAGCGGAGAGGCAAGAATACCTGTCGCAGTAGACAGCGTCTATCCTGAGTAATGAGGGGATTTTTTCAAAACGAATATTAGGCTATACTAATACGGCTAAATTCTGGGTTCCGCCGTTCGGCGGGTAGAAACTTCAACATACCAAACGTGAGTAAAGGTAAATCATGACTGATCGTGCATTCTGGAAATCTTTTTCGGGCCTGATCGCCGCCCTGGTGGCGTTGACGGTCGTTATTTTTATTCTTGCGCAGATGGTTGGCGGCAGGCCGGCTAAGCCGGTTGAAGCCACGGCCGATGCCAAGGCCGTCGCCGAGCGTATCAAGCCGGTGGGTGAGTTGACCGTTGGTACGGCGCCGACGGAAAAAGTTGCCAGCTCTTCGAATCGGGTGATGGACGCCATCATTCCTTCCGCGAATGCGGCAGGTGCGGAGGACAAGGGCAAGAAAATCTATGATGCTTCCTGCATGGCATGCCATGCGGCCGGTGTTGCCGGCGCGCCGAAGCTGGGTGACAAGGCGAATTGGGGCCCACGCATTGCACAGGGTGCCGACACGCTGCACACACATGCCATCAAGGGCTACCAGGGCAAAGCCGGCATGATGCCTCCCAAGGGTGGCAACATGAGCCTCAAGGACGAAGACGTGAAGGCGGCCGTGGACTACATGGTTGGCGCAGCGAAGTAATATTCGTATTTAGTGTTTGTAAAAAGATGTTTGTAAAAAGCGGCCGCAAGGCCGCTTTTTTGTTTAGGTGAGTGCTGCGCCGCGATCCAGGCAGCGATACTGCACCGCCTCCGCCAGGTGCGCCGGACGTATGGCGTTTTCTTGTGCCAGATCGGCGATGGTGCGCGCAACTTTCAATACACGATGATACGCGCGCGCTGAAAGTCCGAGCCGGTCGATGGCCTGTTCGAGCAATTGCCGACCTGATTTATCCACCTGACAGACGTTTTCGATCTGCTGATTATTGAGCTGGGCGTTGTAGCAACCGCTGCGATTACGTTGGCGTTCACGCGCCTTCTCCACTCTTGGCCTGACTGCTTCCGAGGATTCGCCATTGTGCGATGTCTGATCCAGCAACACCTTGCGCGGAACTGCCGGAACTTCCACGTGCATGTCGATGCGATCCAGCAAGGGTCCGGAAAGGCGCGCACGGTAATTCAGAATTTTATCTGGCGAGCAACGACAGCGTCCGGAAGCATCACCGTAGTAACCGCAGGGACAGGGATTCATGGCCGCCACCAGTTGAAACCGCGCCGGGAATTCCGCCTGACGCGCCGCGCGCGAAATCGTGATGCAACCCGATTCCAGCGGTTCGCGCAGCACTTCGAGCACGTGGCGGTCGAATTCCGGCAGTTCGTCCAGAAACAGAACGCCATGATGCGCCAGCGAAATCTCGCCCGGACGCGGTAGGCTGCTGCCGCCGACCAGAGCCACGGCGGAGGCGGTGTGATGCGGCGCGCGAAACGGACGCTGTTTCCAGTGTTTGAGGGAGAACGGTTTGTGCAATGACTGGATGGCGGCGGCCTCGAGCGCCTCGTCGTCTTCGAGAGTCGGCAGGATTCCGGGCAGGCGTGAGGCCAGCATGGTTTTGCCTGCCCCCGGCGGGCCGATCATGAGCAGGCTGTGCCCGCCGGCGGCGGCAATCTCCAGCGCGCGTCGGGCTTGGTGCTGTCCCCTGACATCGCGCAAATTCGGCACGCCGGATTCCTCCCGTACAGGCAGCACCGGCTCGTGTCGCGCCAGGAATCTCTCGCTGTTGAAATGGGCGGTGACTTCAAGCAGATGTTTCGCGCCGCGAATGTCTGCCCCGTTGGCCAGTGCCGCCTCCGGGGCGTTGGGTTCCGGCAGGATCAGCGCCCGGTTGATGCGGCGTGTTTCCAGTGCCACGGACAACGCGCCGAGCACCGGTCGCAGCTGCCCCGTCAGTGCCAGCTCACCAATCAGTTCATATTTCTCAAGATCCCGGTTCGATATCTGACCCGAAGCGGCGAGGATGCCGATGGCAATGGGGAGATCGAAACGCCCGCCTTCCTTGGGCAGATCGGCCGGCGCTAGGTTGACGGTGATGCGCCGCGCCGGAAATTCAAAACGTGCATTCTGCAATGCCGCGCGCACGCGGTCTTTGCTTTCCTTCACCGCCGCCTCCGGCAGACCGACGATGGAAAGGCTCGGCAGGCCGTTGGCCAGGTGCACCTCGACCGTGACCGGCGGTGCCTCTAGCCCGATTTGGGCGCGGCTGTGGACGACGGCAAGCGACATGCGTGTTCTCGATAATTGCAGTTAAAAGGGGAAGAATTATAAAAATCGTTTTTTATATTTCTTTAAACCAGTCTATTTTTTCTTCAGTTTTTCTTCCAGCTCGGTGATACGCTTTTCCAGCTCTTGCAGACGCGCACGGGTGCGCGCCAATACTGCCTCCTGCACTTCGAGTTCCTCGCGGCTGACCAGATTCATGCGGTCGAAAACTCCCTGCATGGCCGCGCGCACATTTTTTTCGAAACCCTTCGGGCCTTCCGGCAGGACGCGGGTTATTGCCGAGACGAACTGGTCGATGATTTTGGTGTCGATCATGGTGCGGAATTATAAGGCTCTCCGACATAGTTCTGATGCACTCAAATAGTGCATCGCATGAAAATTGACTTCTATATTGGTGCATAAACCACCCTGCTCTTTACTCAAATATCAGTTAACTCACTGTTATTTAAATAGAAAACACTATGGCACAGAAACTGCTTTTAAGCCCACGTCATTTGGGGAAACGTGTGGGTAGTTTCTATTTTTAACATCCGGCAGCGGTGTGGATACCGTGAGCCGTTACTTGAGGAGATAAACATGAATTTCCGTAAAACAATTCTGGCAGTCAGCCTGTCCGCTTGCGCCGCCGCCGCGGTCGCGGCCGAGAAAGTACCGACACTGGGTGAAGTGCTTAAGGCGTCGGGTATTACCGTCAATGGTTACGTGGACTTTTCGCACAACAATCTGTCCACCGATGTCGGCTCAAACACCTACCGTGTATTCGACACCGAGAACCGCGGTTTCAATCTGCAGATGCTGGACCTGTCGATAGGCTATTTGCCGGCCAGCGGCTTCGGCGGCTTTGCCCAGCTTAACGCCGGGTCGGATGCGCGCGCGATTGCCTCGTCCGGGACCAGCAACGCTGACGATTTCGAGGTGCAGGAGGCTTACATGCAGTACGCCAACGGTGGCCTCAGCGTGATTGCCGGTAAATTCGCCACGCTCGCGGGCGCGGAACTGATCGAGAGCCCGAGTAACACCAACTTTTCGCGTTCGATCTTGTTCGGTTATGCGATTCCCTTTACCCATACCGGCATGCGCGCCACCTATGCTGTCACCGACGCGTTCAAAGTGATCGCCGGCATCAATAACGGTTGGGACGTCATGCGCGAAACACAGCAAACCGCGGCGGCCGATGGCCAGCGTGCCATGAGCAAGACTGTTGAACTCGGCGTCATCGCTGCGCCGGCCAAGATGCTGTCCTTGGCAGCTTCTTATTACACAGGCAAGGAATCGACCGGTACCACCACACCGGCTGACCGCAACGTGCTTGACGTAGTGGCCACCATCACCGCGACGGATGCCTTGAGCTTCGTGCTCAATTATGACAAGGGTGAGCAGGAACAAGTTGCTGGGACCAACGCCAAGTGGGACGGTCTTGCTGGCTACGTGAACTACTCGTTGAGCGATCAGTATCGTCTGTCGCTGCGCACCGAGTCGTTCAAGGACAAGCAGGGCTATCGCACGGGCACCACGCAGAAGCTAAAGGAAACCACGCTGACGCTGGCGTATATGCCGGCGAAAAACGTCGAGATGCGTGCCGAGTATCGCAAGGACAAGTCTGACCAGAGCGTGTTCACGGAGGACGGTCAGTTGAAGAAGAGCCAGGATTCTCTGGGTCTTCAGGCCATCTACAAGTTCTAGTTTTAGTCACGGTGACCGGGGCGGAAAATGCCGCCCCGGGAGCCCGAGAGGAGACAACATGAAACTCGTTACTGCCATTATCAAACCTTTCAAGCTCGACGACGTCCGCGATGCGCTCGCGGAAGTCGGGGTGCAGGGCATTACCGTCACCGAGGTCAAGGGCTTCGGCCGGCAGAAGGGCCACACTGAGCTTTACCGTGGCGCTGAATATGTCGTGGATTTTCTGCCGAAGGTGAAAATTGAAGTCGCGATCGATGCCAAGCAGCTCGACCGGGTGGTCGAGGCGATCACCAAGTCGGCACGCACCGACAAGATCGGCGACGGCAAAATTTTTGTCTATGACCTCGAACAGGTCGTTCGTATCCGCACCGGTGAATCCGGCAAAGATGCGCTTTGATACAGGAGAAAATATCCATGTTTACGCATTCTGATCTGAAAAAGCTGCTCGGCATTCTGGGCGTTGTGTTGTTGACGGCCTTGCCCATGCTGGCCTTCGGCGAGGAAGCACCGTCTCCGGCGGTGGCGGCGATTGCGGCTCCCGCCCCGGCAGCGCCAACCCTCAACTCTGGTGACACTGCCTGGATGCTGACGTCCACCGCGCTGGTACTGTTCATGACCATCCCGGGTTTGGCGCTGTTTTACGCCGGCATGGTGCGGTCCAAGAACGTGCTGTCAGTGATGATGCAGTGCTTTGCGATCACGGCGCTGGTTACCGTGTTATGGGCGCTGTACGGCTACAGTATGGCATTTTCGACTGCCGGCATGGCCAAAGGCGTGACTAATTTTGCGTCGTTCTACGGTGGGTTCGACAAGGCTTTCCTTAAGAGCCTGAAAGTTGACAGTCTGCAAGGGACCATCCCGGAATCGGTGTTCATGACGTTCCAAATGACCTTTGCCATCATCACCCCGGCGCTGATTGTCGGCGCCTTCGCCGAGCGCATGAAGTTTTCGGCGCTGATGCTGTTCATGGGGCTGTGGTTCACGGTCGTCTACACCGCCATGACGCACATGGTGTGGAGCGGTGACGGCGGTTTCTTGTGGGACATGGGCGTACTCGATTTTGCGGGCGGGACCGTGGTGCACATCAACGCCGGTATTGCCGGTCTGGTGGCGGCGCTGGTGCTCGGGCCGCGCAAGGGCTATCCCAAGGTCGCGATGATGCCGCATAACCTCGGTTACACCCTGATGGGTGCCTCGATGCTGTGGTTTGGCTGGTTCGGCTTCAACGCCGGCAGCGCGGTCGCGGCCAACGGCTCGGCTGGCATGGCCATGGCAGTGACGCAGATCGCCACGGCCGGCGCGGCGCTGGCCTGGATGTTCGCGGAGTGGATCAGTCACGGCAAGCCATCCGTCCTCGGCATCGCCTCCGGCGCGGTCGCAGGACTGGTCGCGATCACCCCGGCGTCCGGCTTTGTCGGCCCCATGGGGGCGCTGATCATCGGCCTGGTGGCGGGCGTGGGCTGCTTCATTGCCTCAGCCAAAATCAAGCGCGCACTGGGATACGACGATTCGCTCGATGTCTTCGGTGTGCATGCCGTGGGCGGCATCATCGGTGCCATCCTGACGGGTGTCTTTGCCACCAGCATGGACGGGTTGAAGACCGATCTGGCCATGGGCGCGCAGGTTTGGATACAGATCAAGAGCGTGCTGATTACCATCGGCTTCGTGGCCGTGGCGAGTTATATCATTCTCAAGATCGTGGATATGATTGTCGGCCTGCGCGTAAGCGAGGAGCAGGAAGTCGAAGGCCTCGATATTGCGTCGCACGACGAGCGCGGATACAACCTGTAAATCTTTCCTGGGTAGTTATATTGACGGGCGCCTCGGGCGCCCGTTTTTTTTTACAAAGTAACGGCTGCCCGGGTCGGCAGGTGGATGGGCTTGCCGTTGAGCAGCATCTGACCCTGCCGGAGGGTCAGGGTCAATTTATAGGCTCCATTTTCCTCTACAAGACTGCGCGTGAATTCGTTACGTGCGAGGTACTGGGGAAATACCTGGTCGACGATTGCCGCCATTTTAGCCGGATCGAGTTTGGCGATTTCCTGCTCGTTCAGCGAACCGTTTCGGTAGTGGGTTTCAATGTCCCGTCGAATCTGGGGAGCAAGCATTTGTTTCACCACCGGTGACGGGATGGAAACCTCCACGTCGCCCACCAGCGATGTCAGCAGCTTCATGGGATTTTGGGTGAGGTTGGTCTTGCGTCCGTCGAGCACGAACTTGGCTCGACCGCTGATCTCGCCGTCCCGGGTTTTGAAACTCAGGCGCGTGATTTCCAGCTCCGGTGCTTTTTTGGAGAGCGAGCCAATCAGTTCCAGCCCTTTGCCTGCCAGCATCATGGCGGCCTGCGGTGGTGGCAGATTCCCGCGGTAGAGACCGTCCATTTCGTTCTTGAATTTCACCAGCGCGGCGGCATCGAGATGGCGCAATTCCATGACCAGCTGGCCGGGCCCGAAACGTTCGTCCCCCGCGCGTATTTCACCGATCTGATAACGGATGATCAGGGTAACGTTCTCGCCCACGGGCTGCGCCGAGGTGGATATTTCCAGACCTTTCAGACTGACGCGCTCGGTGGCGCCGCCAAATTCAATCTGCCCGATGGTTAGCGCGCCATCGCCGAAGAAATAACCCGCCGTTCCCTCATGCATGTCGGAATGCAGCACTGCTTTGGACAAAGAGAACTCACCCTGTTTCCCCGGCGTGGCCAAGGCCAATGCCGGCATTCGCACATCGAGACGGATTTTTTTCCATTCACGATCGAACGTCATATCAGCGTCCATGCCGCGCCAGTCGATGATTTGACCCTGTGCGCCGGCTTTTTTGACGGGGGATAGCTCGGCGTGCACGCTGCTGGCGCCGTTGAAATGAAAGGTGGTAGTAGCGGTCAGTGGCGGCAGGGTGAAAGTATCCTTATTGCCGGGGGGATCAAGCTGGATTTGACTGGTGATATGCGCCTGTGCAGGGAGCCATTTTCCCTCCAGCACCCGGTCCAGCGGGAGTGGTCCGTGACTGATGTGATGACGCGCAACGATTTCGAAGGAGGCTTCCGGGCGACGGATGACGCTCTCGGCGGTGGAACTCAGCCAGCCGCGCTCGTAGTTTTTGCCCGTGAATTGCAGCCCGCTGCTGCGCGACAACTGGTCGAGCATAGCCGCGTAGGTTTTTTCAGTCTCCAGCCCAAACCAGAAGGGCAGCGCCAGGGCAATCAGCACCAGCGTCGCCGCGATGCTTAGAACGGTGGCGAGAACAATTTTCTTCATCGGTGAGCCTTCTGGCCATGGCAGTCAGTGCATGGCGGTACGGGCGCCCTCACGAGACTGAGACGGTCTGGCAGCGTCAGAATTTTTTGTGGGTGCCGTCGCAGCGGGGTTTATTGGCGGAGTGCTTGCAACCGCACAAGGCAATCTTGGTGGGCTCGGTCAACTCCAGTTTGACCGGTTCGAAGCCGCTGCCCTTGTGCGATCCGTCGCAAAAAGGCTGGGTTTTCGACTTGCCGCAGGCGCACCACCAGTAGGTGCCGGGCTTGAGGTCGAGCACGTAAGGGCCCTTCTGCGCGATATTAGGTTCCATGGTAATCCTGTTCCGGGTGGAATGAATATTTTTTGGGGATGTGTCTGCGGGTGTGTTTATACGCCGAACGGTGTTTGGGTTCAATTCCAGAGTGGGCGGATTATTTTTTTGCTATTCAGCGTGTCCGCAGGAATTCAGGACTGGCGAAAGCCGCGGCGTGAATGTCGTGATTGTAATAACGCGTGGCAAAGGTTTTCGTGGCGGAGGCCTTGGCGCGGAATGTCGTCACCGATTCGCTCTTGCTCGCCATCGTGGCGCTCCACCAGCCGGAGGGATAAGTGCACTGAGGAAAGAACAGCGTGGCGACATCGCGGAAACCCGCGGCCTTGAAAGATTTTTGCACGGAGCGAATCAGCTCGGCGTGAAACAGCGGCGATTCGCTCTGGCCGACCACCACGCCCTGTGGCCGCAGCGCCCGGAAACAGTTTTTATAAAAGGCCTCGGAGAAAAGGCCCGCCGCCGGGCCCACCGGGTCGGTCGAGTCAATGATGATGACGTCGTAGGTTCCGGGTTTGGCTTCCGCCACCCATTTAATTCCATCTGCGAAGTGCAGTTTCGCGCGCGGATCGTTATTGGATTCACACAACTCGGGAAAGAATTTTTCCGACACGCGCGTAACACGTTCGTCGAGCTCTACCTGTTCGACCAGTTCCACGGATTTATGCTTCAGGACTTCGTGCAGCGTGCCGCAATCGCCGCCGCCGATGACCAGCACCTGCTTCGGATCGGGATGGGTGAACAGCGCCGGGTGCGACATCATCTCGTGGTACACGAAGTTGTCGCGGTCGGTGACCATCACCAGCCCATCGAGCGTCATGAGCGTGCCGAAGGTTTCGGTTTCGTAAATCTCGATGCGCTGGTAGGGCGACTTCTCGTCGTGGACCTTGTCCTTGATCTTGAGCGAGATGGCCGAGCCCTGTCCGGCCCATTCTTCGGTGTACCAGGTTTTGTCGAGCGCCATGTTTTTTTGTGATAGGTGAGTGAGAAGTCATGCGATTTTATACGCCGCACGCGTGGCCGGCTACTTGATACTTGCGAACCGCTACTTGATACTTCATTCCATGATCGACTGGTCCATCCAAAAAGCGCGCGACACCTATAACATCGCCCACTGGAGCGGCGGCTACTTCGACATCAACGCCAAGGGCCACCTCGTGTGCCGCCCGGACGCCCGCGCCGAGCATCCCGGTATCGATATGTTCGAACTTTCCCGCGAGATCAAGGCCGCGGGTTTGTCGCTGCCGGTGCTGGTACGCTTCTCCGACATCCTGCGCCACCGCGTCGAGACCCTGTGCCGCGCCTTCGACCGCGCCATGAAGGCTGATGGTTATAGCGGCCATTACACCTCGGTTTACCCCATCAAGGTCAACCAGCAGAAAAGCGTGGTCGAGAAAATCCTCGCGCGCGACGACGGCCGCGTCGGGCTCGAGGCCGGGTCCAAACCCGAGCTGCTGGCGGTACTGGCGCTGTCGCGCCAGGACGGCGGCGTGGTGGTGTGCAACGGCTATAAGGACCGCGAATACATTCGTCTCGCGCTGATCGGCAAGGAGCTGGGGCATCGTGTGTACATCGTCGTCGAGAAGCCCACGGAGCTTGAGCTGGTCATCAAGGAATCCAGCGCGTTGGGCATCACGCCACTGATCGGCCTACGCATGCGCTTGGCGTCGATCGGCGCCGGCAAGTGGCAGAACACCGGTGGCGACAAATCCAAATTTGGTCTCTCTGCCAGCCAAGTGCTGGACGCGATCGCGCGTCTGCGCGCAACCAAGCTGTTGCCCAGCTTGCAAATGATGCACTTCCACATGGGCTCGCAGATCGCCAACATCCAGGACATCCAACTCGGCATGCGCGAGGCAGCGCGCTACTACGCCGAATTCCGCGCCAACGGCGCCGACATCAAGGTGCTCAACGTCGGTGGCGGGCTCGGTGTGGACTACGAAGGCACGCGCTCGCGCAGCTTCTGCTCCATGAACTACTCGGTCGATGAGTACGCCCACAACATCGTGCATGCCATTACCGAAATCTGCGCCGAAAAGAAACTACCGCATCCCGACATCGTGACCGAATCTGGCCGCGCCATGACCGCGCACCACGCCGTGCTCATCACGAATGTCGTGGACACCGAATCCGCCCCGGGCGCGGATTCGGTACCGAAGGCGACCGACAGCGAACCCGCGATCATCCGCGACCTGTGGCAGACGCTCGCCACACTATCAGACCGCTCCGTGGTCGAGGCCTATCACGACGCCGCTTACCGCCTGACCGAGGCCCAGGGCATGTTCAGCCACGGGGTGCTGACACTGGCGCAGCGCGCCCGCGCCGAGCAGATTTACTTCGCCATCTGCTGGAAGGTACGCGAGCTGCTGCAGCCGGGCAGCCGCACGCATCGCGAGATACTGGATGAACTGAATGAAAAACTGGCGGACAAGTATTTCTGCAATTTCTCACTGTTCCAGTCCATGCCCGACCACTGGGCCATCGACCAGATTTTTCCGGTGGTGCCGCTGAATCGCCTGAACGAGCCACCCACGCGCCGCGGCGTGATGCAGGACATCACCTGCGATTCCGACGGCAGCATCGACCTGTATGTGGACGGCGAAGGTATCGACTCCACGCTGCCGCTGCACCCGCTGCGTGAGAATGAGCCTTATCTGCTCGGGATTTTTCTGATCGGCGCCTATCAGGAGATTCTTGGTGACATGCACAATCTGTTCGGCGACACCGATTCGATTCACGTCGAACTGAAGCCCGACGGCGGCCATCAATTGTCACAAGCGCAGCAAGGCGACACTGTGGATTCAGTGTTGCGTTATGTGCACTTCAACGCCGACGATCTGCTCGCGGCCTACCGCGCGAAGATCGAACGCGCGAAATCACTCAGCGCGCAAAACCGCGAGACCTATCTTGCTGAGTTGTCGGAAGGGTTGAAGGGGTATACCTATTTAGAGGATTAGTGATTTACAAACCACTAATGAGAGAAAATTTATATTTCAAGACTTGACTCTATTTCTCTTGACCCAAAAGGTTCCTCACCAGGAATGGGCGGCCATACGCCACGCGATTCAAACGGGTACCTTCACTGGTATACTGCCGGTCAATAATGGTGAGCATGAAGCGCAAGCTATGGCCCCCCATGCAATTTAATCAGCACGGAATCCGGCGGTTATATACGAGATGTTCCCACAGATGTGTCCCTCTTTTTAAACGGGGACACATCTATAACCGACAATGCGAGTTATCGCTTCCTGCGCTAGGATGCCGTGAAACATGACGCTACCAAAGCCTCGACTATCTGCATGGAAGAAAATCATGATTTTGAGGGCCGCGATATGAAAACCATAAAAATTACAAAGTCACTGTTACGTGTGGCGCAGTCTATTGTTTTTATATTAACGCTGGGAGCCACGCTAAGCGCCTGTTCTTCCATGACCTGGAAGGAAGAAGTGCTACTTCACGACGGCAATAAAATCATCGTCACCCGCACGAATACTTACGATCCCAAAGGCCTCCGTGAACTTGGACAACCCGATCCGCTGAAGGAGTCCACGCTCACGTTTACGGTTCCGGGGACGAAACAGACTGTGACGTGGAAGAGTGATTTTGGAAGGGCGTATCAAGACAATCTTGTTTTGTACATGATCGATATCCTGAACAACATACCGTACATAGTCACTACACCCGGCGGCTGTATGGCGTATAACAAATGGGGCCGACCGAACCCACCTTATGTATTCTTTAAATACGAAAATGAATGGAAGCGTATTCTTCTGGAGCAATTCCCAGCAGAGTTTAAAGAATTAAATGTGATTCTGGCTCCAGATTCCAATGAACATAAAAAGAGAAAAATCCAGAACATGATCGCACAGGATGGTTTTGTCTCGGTTGAAAATATCAAGAAGTTGAATAGGGATTCGGGGAGCCGAGCTCTTACTCGTGCAGAAGTTACTACAGCTAAGACGACTTGTCCGAAAATGATGTACTACAAGGATGCATGGATCAGCTCAGAAGGTGATTTTGGAAGAAAGTTTGTGGATTCAATTTCGAAATAATTTGGTAATTGTTTACGCACATTAAGGAATCAAAACATGGCCTCTACTCACGAATACGCATTAATGGCTGGCGCAGCTTATATTTCGACTCGTGATGACATTAACAAGATTCCTGTTCCCCTTGGTTGGGAGGAAGTTCTGGGCTCCTATGCGAATTTAACCTCCTCCGGCTTCGAAGCCATCTCCTTCCGACGTGGCAACGAAATTGTTATTTCCTTCGCTGGCACAGATTTCACTAGTATCTCCGACTGGCTGAACGGCAACATCCCATTAGTCACGGGCCTCCCATCTGAGGGGAATAAGAGGGTCAGGTCTTGAATTATAAGATTGTCCTTGTGCTGGCGTGCCAATGAATCAGGCCTTATCCGTTCCTCTTCGCCGCTTCATTTTTATATGACTACCCTGCACGAAACCGGCGCGTTATTTCGCCTGCTTCAGGCGCGCGAGTAACTGCGTCTTCATCGTATCGGGCATGCCGAGAAAATTGGTCTCTACCATACCGAGCAAGGCCTGCTTGTTTTCCTTGTCCCAGCCGCGAAACTCGGCGGCCATGATTTCCACGTATTCGCTGCGCTGCGCTTCAGGCATCTTCGCGAACGTGACGCGCGCCTCGTCGAGATTTTTCTGCATGTCGCGCATCGGTTCCAGCATCATGCGCAGCATCCCGCCGGTCATGGGCGAGTCAGAGGCCTGCTGCAGCACTTTCTTTAGTTCTCCCGGTTTGCACTGGGGCGCGGCCGAGGGCATCGCGGTCGACATGCGTTCCAGCAGCGTGGCCAACTCATCGACTTCAACATGGGTCAGTGGCTCGCCCTCCTGCATGGCCTGCATGGTTTTCGTCATGTCCGGCATGGCGCCCGGAGACTCGCGGCCTTCCTTGTCCTGAACGTCGGCGCCGTGCTGGGCCTGTTCTTTTGCCATCATCGCCTGAGCCTGCGCCATCTGGTCTTTCATCATCCCTTCCATGCCCGGCGGAATCGCCATGCCGCCGCCCATACCGGGCATGGAGGGGAGCGCGCCTTTGGCCGCGCCGGCAACACCCGAGCGAGGCATCTTGCCTCCACCCGGTATCGATCGAAGGCCGGGCATTGCCCCGCGTCCGCCCAACATGCCGGCTAACCCGCCCGCGCCGGGGCCGGCGATCGGCAAGCCGCACGGTCCGGCGCTCGCGAGCATTTTGTCAATCTGTCCTTCGACGAAG